>JAAYBT010000004.1 GCA_012730015.1 Clostridiaceae bacterium | reverse complement strand
GCGAAGGAAAGCTCTCGGGGGGATCAGCTGAGCAGAGGAGGCAGGAGTAATGGCACAGAATTGGACACCTGAACAGCTTGAAACTATTACACAGCGAGATTGTAATCTGCTGGTGGCTGCTGCGGCCGGAGCAGGCAAAACGGCTGTTTTGGTTGAGAGAATTATAAGGAAAATAACTGACAGTGATAGACCTGTTGATATAGATAGACTTTTGGTAGTTACGTTTACAAATGCGGCTGCAACCGAGATGCGCGAAAGGATTGGCAACGCTCTCGCGGAGGCTTTGGAGGCGAATCCCTCTTCAGCCAACCTTCAAAGACAGATGGCTTTGCTAGACAGGGCAAGTATCATGACCTTGCATTCTTTTTGCATGGAGGTTGTGAGGAATCACTTTCACAGCCTGGATCTGGATCCGCTTTTTCGCATATGCGACGAAACGGAAAGCGAACTGATGAAGCTGGACGTTTTGGAGGAGCTGTTTGAAGAAGAGTATGATAATGAGGACAGCAATAGCGAGTTTTTTAGGCTGGTGGATAGCTACGGAGGCGGGCGGGATGACAGTGCGCTGCGCGAAATGGTTTTGACGCTGCACCGCTTCACACGCAGCCACCCCTGGCCCGAACAATGGCTTGCAGCCCAGGCAGAAGCCTACAACATTGGGGCTTCTGCCTGCTTGAGCAGCACGCCATGGGCGCGCGTGCTGCTCAAGGGTGCGGCCGCCCGGCTGCAGGGCCTGTTGGCCCTGCTTGATGCGGCGGCCACACGGGCAAGCCAGGCGCAAGGCCTGGAGCCATATTTGAGCGTCTTTGAAGCTGACAGGAAGCAGCTGGACATGCTGCTGCAATTGTGCAAAGCGGCCGATGAAGCTGCTGACGCAGCCTCATCTTCCGATTATTCGGCTAGCACCGGCATAGCCGAAGCCTGTGACGCCGAAGCATCGTCCACGGCATCTGATGTCCCCTGCCTTTGCATCGATCCCACGACTACTGCAAGTGCTGCGGTCACTACAAGCACATCTGATGGCTCTACTGATGCACCCGGCAACAATGTGCTCACTATTGAGCCCACAGAAGTATCGCCGTCAGGCTCGGCTACAGCAACACTTGGATCCGGCACCAATACGACAGCCAAAGAGTCCGTAGCTGCACTAGAAGTCAACGTCGCCGACGCTTGTGCCATCGGCATTATCGGCGACTCAGCCTACGAAGCCCAAACTACCACTCCCACTGTTACGGCGACGGATTCGAGCAGCACCGACACGCCAGCTTTACCTATTAACGCCGATGCCTTCTGGGACGCGCTGCATTATGCCTTAGCATCGGTAGAGTACGTTAGGCTTCCCAGATGTAAAAAGGATGCCGATAAGGAGGCGCAAGACGAGGTCAAGGCTGTGCGAAGCCAGATGAAGGCTGAGTTGAAGAAGCTCTACGAAAGCGGCTTCGATGCAAGGGCTGCTGAAATAAGAGCAGACTTGAGAAAACTGTATCCGCTTATCAAATACCTCTCACGGATGGTATGCCGCTTTGATAGCATATTCGCTCAGAAGAAAAAGGGTAAGGGACTCTTGGATTTCAACGACTTGGAGCACTACTGCCTAAGGGTGCTGATAGAGGAAGCAAAGCCCGCGGCGGCAGCAAAGGAGCTTAGTGAGCGTTACGAGGAGATATTGGTGGATGAGTATCAGGACAGCAATCTGATACAGGAATTCATCCTTGAGACAGTATCCGGAAAGAGCGAAGGCAGGCACAACATTTTTATGGTGGGCGATGTTAAGCAGAGCATTTACAGGTTCAGGCAGGCAAGGCCGGAGCTTTTCATGTCTAAGTATTTGTCATATCCCCATGACAGTGGGTATGACAACAGAGTTATCCAGCTCTACAAAAACTTCAGAAGCCGGCCGGAGGTTATTCACGGCGTGAATTATATATTCAGGCAGATTATGTCCGAAACGGTCGGGGAGCTGGACTATACGAAAGGCGAGTATCTCAATCCCGGACTTGAATATGAGGAGCCACAAGGAAGCTGCACAACAGGAGGCTCTATTGAGGTTCACATTCTTGATGTCACGTCAAAATCTGATGAGATTATTCCGGGAAGTGATATGCTTGCAGATGATATAAATACAAGCCCTGAAGAGGGTAATGAGGACAGCGAAAAAAGCATGGCCGGCTCTGAAGATGAGGCGGATACAGAAGAAGGTGAACAGGAAGAAGAAACATTGGATACCATCCAGGCAGAGGCGCGAATTGTCGGTAAAAGGATAAAAGACCTTATATCGGGCAATAGCGATGATAAGGAAGGTCACAAGGGTAGTAGCTTTAGCGTATTTGATAAAAAGGAAAAGAGATACAGGCCAGCAGAATACAAGGACATTGTAATCCTAATGAGAGCTACAAGGAATTGGGCAGATGTATTCTCCGATGAGCTTGCAGCAATGGGCATACCGGCCTATTCGGACGCAGGGCTCGGTTATTTCAGGACTGTTGAGGTGGAAACAATGCTCTCGCTCCTGCAGATTATCGACAATCCCTTGCAGGATATTCCAATGCTTTCGGTGCTAAGATCGCCCATAGGGAGGTTCAATGAGGATGAGCTTGCGGACATCAGACTTGCTGACCGCAAGGTTTCCATATATGAAGCAGCGAGAATTACCGCGGGCTATGCGCAATGCTCATCGAATAATGGTGAATTGGCAGCACCGGGGAGTGAAACCGCCAATGCTAACAATAAGGCAGTCGTGCCGGATTTTGAAGCCTCCGAGCACATTCACAGGTCTGAAACAGCCAATTTGGAGGCCTCCAAACCAGAGAGCGAATTATCCTTAGCCAAGGGCGATTCGCATGTTCAGAGCTACCAATTAAAGCTTCAAAATGACGAACCCAATGGGGGCTTCTTAGAATATGATAGAGATTGTGCACTAAGGCGAAAAACGGCGAAATTCCTTGAACGTCTGGACAGATGGCGTGATGCTTCGCAATACACGCCGACTGACGAACTTGTGTGGCAACTGCTGAGCGAAACAGGCTACTACAGCTATGTCGGCATTCTCCCGGGAGGGCCTGAAAGACAAGCTAATTTGCGCATGCTTTTTGAGAGGGCTAGACAATATGAGGAAACCAGCTACAAAGGGCTTTTCAATTTCATTAGCTTTATTAACAGGCTTAGAAGCGGCGGGGGCGACATGGGGAGCGCCAAAATACTTGGTGAAAATGATAATGTGGTCAGAATCATGAGCATTCACAAGAGTAAGGGACTTGAATTCCCAATAGTCATTGTTGCAGGCTGTGGCAAGAAGTTCAACATGCTCGATCTCAATGCCGGAATCCTGCTTCATCAGGAGCTGGGCTTCGGCCCTGAGTTGGTAGATTTGGATAATCGCACGATTATTCCCACGATGCCAAAATTTGCTATCAGGCAAAAGCTGAGGATGGAAACCCTGTCGGAAGAAATGAGAATTATGTATGTGGCCTTTACAAGGGCAAGAGAGAAACTAATCATTACGGGCAGCGTGAGAAATATGAATAGAGCCTGCTCCAAGTGGTGTGCAGTTGCTGAGGCAAAGGATGAGAAATTGCCTTCATACAGCATGATGCAGTCGGCAAACTATCTTGATTGGATATGCCCTTCTATTGCCAGGCATGAGGCAGGCGAGCCGATTAGATTAGCCGCAACGGGTCATGGCAAGCAAAAGCTCATTGCTGATGCATCCATCTGGCAGGTAAGGCTTTGGGGGATTGGCGCTGCAAGAGTGGAATACGAAGCAGAGGCCTTGGAGAGGAGCCTGATGGAATGGCTCAAATGTGAGGAGGCTAGCTCTGAATCCTCCCAGGTAAATCTGGAGGCTACCCAATCAATTTCTGCTTCATCACGACCTGCTTCAGATGGGTCTAAGATAAATTCGGCTGCAGTTCAACCTGCATCGGATGGATTGGAGACGATTTCAGCTACATCCCGATCAGTCCAGGATACTTCACGGCCTGTAACGGGTTCTGTAAAGCCTGTACCCGATTCAAGTGCGCTCATAGAAATGCTTCAATGGCAGTATCCCTACAGGAAGCTATCATCAATACCCGCAAAGATTTCAGTTACCGAACTAAAGAGAAGATTCTCAAGTGAGGCCGATCAGGAGTCTGCAGGAAGCTTTGTTGCCCCCTTGGTTGAAAGACCTTCCTTCATGCAAGAGGATAGCAGGCTCAGTGCAGCCCAAAGGGGTACAATAATGCATTTCGTTATGCAGCACATCAATCTTGAGAGGCTTGCAGCTGTAGGGGTTTTCGGGTCTGAAGACAGTGAAGCAGATGCTAAGGCCCGGGATTATAACATCGCCAATTCTGCTGGTGTAACAAATGCAAGCGCTAAAGCCAACTCCAGTTCCGGAACCAACACACCGGAGCTTCTGGACGAAATCGAATCGCAGCTTGCATTGATGAGCGCAAATGAGCAGCTGACGGCCGCGGAAGCTGAAGCAGTAAGCCCTAAAGCAATTGCGGCCTTCTTTGGCACTGCTGTAGGGCGGCGTATGCTGGAAGCGAAGCATGTCCATAGAGAAATGACCTTCAATATTGAAATAAACTGCGAAGATGTCTACAGCGAGCTGACCGATGAGCTATACAGCGGTGAGACCATGCTGCTTCAAGGAGTTATCGACTGTTGGTTTGAGACAGAAGAGGGCATCGTGCTGCTGGATTACAAGACAGACTATGTCCCTCAGGGTGGGGAGGATATAATAAGAAAGCGGTATATGTTACAAATTGAATATTATACAAGGGCGCTTGAAAAAATTATCGGCAGGAGGGTATCGGAAAGATACATATATCTTTTCCACACCGGCAGCCTGCTTCGAATGTGAAGCAAGGAAACGCAAGAACTATTCCTGCCGCATTAATGTGAAGCGAGGAAACGCAAAAACTATTCCTGCCGCATTAATGTGAAGCGAGTTTGTTAACTAAAAGTATAGCTTTTTTGAAACATTTTTTGCTATTATAGTGTCAAATACTACAGACATTACCCACAGAAGAGGAGAGCGCAGAATGAGAGCTTATAAAGCAACAGACAGAGTAATTGATAAAGTAATGATTAGAAGGTTTATGATAAGAATATTGGCACCTGTTGTTGTCATAGTAATGCTATTACAGGGCTGTTCAAGCCAGAAGCTGAGTGGGGCAGGAGATTCGCCGCAGAGTGTGGAGCCGGGTCGGACAATGGAACAGCAGGAGGACCCGATTGCCTCTGACCAGACAGAGGATGCAGAACAGGACAATGAAGAAAAGGCAGAAAATTCGGGAACAGATGACAATCCCTCTGACAGCGCAGATGAAGGTAAGGAAGCAGACGAGACTCCGCAGCCTATTGATCTAAACGAGGTTAAACCCAATGAGGCTGGTAGAATAATGGTTGTCATGTTCCACAACTTCATAGAAAAATATGAGAAAGGCGATAAAGCATATACTACAACCTTCAGCGAGTTCAAGGAGCTTTTGCATACCCTTTACGACTATGACTACAGGCTGATTAGCATGGAGGATTACCTGAATGGCAATATTAATGTAGCAGCGGGCTGCATCCCTATGGTATTCACCTTTGATGACGGCACATCAGGACAGTTCAACCTGATTGAGGAGAATGGAAAGCTAGAAGCAAACCCCGACTCGGCTGTGGGTATTTTGGAGGAATTCAATAAGACCCATCCGGATTTTGGTACCAGGGGCACTTTCTTTGTCAACCTGGGTAATCAGACCTTCGGTTCCACGGGCACACTGGCGCAGAGGCTGGAATACCTTATCGACAAGGGCTTTGAAATAGGAAACCACACCTATTCCCACATCAACCTTAAAACTGAGGCTAAGTCGGCAGAAATTATACAAAAGGAAATCGGCCAAAACCAGAAGAAGATGTATGAGCTGGTGCCAGGCTATACCTTTGTCGCCTTTTCCCTGCCATATGGCGCACCTTCAAAGGAACTGACCAAGTACGTTATAAAAGGAGAATACGAAGGAACTGCCTATGACAATCCTGCTATTATGGAGGTTGGCTGGGATCCGGCACCATCTCCATTCGGTGTTAAGTTTAACCCCCTTTCGACCCATCGAGTCAGGTCATCGGGCATTGAACCGGTTGATCAGGACCTGGGCTGGTGGCTGGTAAACATGAAGCGAGACAACCAGTACGTGAGCGACGGGGACCCGGACACAGTCACTATTCCTGAATCCTATCTCGAACATGTAAATCAGGAAATGCTTGGGGGAAGGACGCTGCGGACATATTAGCAGTAGGGGTTGATTCCGATTGCCGTAATGGAGAATACTGCGGTGTAATGATGCAAACTGAAAATTTGCCGGTATTTTGTACAGAATTTTGAGGATGGGACTAATAGAAACACTTTTTTGAATTATGTTAACTGATTTGACCGCTTATAACCGAAATTCAGTCCCCTAGTCAAAAAATTGCACAATAAAGCTAAGTATTCTGGTATGTTGCGATCCTGCTGCAAAGCAGTTCATAGGAGTTAGGAAAGGCATGGTGAATAGAAGACTTTCCATTATACGCTGACAGCTACAGAGCCATTTGATTGGCAGTTTTAAAGGCTTTGAGCTGCCAAAACTTGCTGCATCACTATTAGGCCATTTTAAGGGAATAAGACTTGAGAACATCTGATATCAATGCGTGTCCCGCCTCGTTTGGATGGATTCCATCTTCACAGTATAAGTTCAAATAGTCTCTGGTCTCCAGAAATGCTTTGCGTATATCAATCAGAGGAATGTTTTTAATTGAGGCCAGCTTTACTACCGCAATATTATACATCTCATGCCATCTGTATATATGCTCCTTGTCACCGAGCCATTGAAGTATATTTTTTGCATTTAACCCTTTTGAGATCCATGCGAAATACTTCTGGGCATTAAGTGGTGGCAATGAAAAAACCAGAGGCTTGCTTCCTGTAGCAGAAACCTTATCAATGATTTTTGAATAAGTTGTTTCAAAATCTGCAAGGGGTGTTTTGGGCAGATGCAAATCGTCTGGCCTCTCGGATACTTCCTTCCAGTCGAAATCACAATCGTTTCCGCCAAACTCAAGTACTGTGTAGTAGTAGTCGGACAGCTTTTCTTCATGCTTCTCAATGATTTTTTCGCCTGCAGTAATGGTGCATCCGAACTTTGCATAGTTATCAACCTTTATGCCTGTGTTGTTGACAAAAAGATTAGCAAAGCTGTTTTTCAGGAAAGTATATCTTCCGCGAATGGTATCAAAAATGACACCTTTTACTATTGAATCCCCAAATGCACATATAGAATCTATCATTTTTTACTCCACCCTTATCTATATCGTAACCTCTATGAGAAAATTACTGTGATTAATCTATTTTTCCCTCTAATTAGAATTATAGTATATGTCCCTAAAAGTGTCAATTTAAACCACTTACGGGATAGCGCCAACTTACTTCCGCTTTCTAGGCGCACAGCTACGGCCTCTTCCATTGCCGAAATTTCCCAAACAGAAGGAACTCCCATACCCCTAAACTGTAAGCATCAATTTTATGTAAACAAAACTTAAGCTTGCTTCTAGCTTTGGATTTCTACCAGCTTGAAAAGTCAATGTACATAAGCCACCTTTAATTGTAAAACTTTGAAGGTTTAAAAATTGCCAGGATTATGGTAAACTATCATGGAAACAGAACCAAGCATTTCATAAAAGGGGGACTTGTAGTGTCACGAAAGAGAAAATTTCTCATTTCATTTCTTGTACTTATGCTGATTTTCTTACTATCCACCCAGATGGCTTATGCTGGCTCCAATGTTACTTTAAGAGCCGAATCGAGAGGGACCCTTGTTACACAGCTCCAAAAGGACTTGAAATCTCTGGGCTTCATGGATATTGAGCCTACAGGCTATTTTGGGAAAATAACCGAGGCTGCAGTAAAGGAATTTCAAGTAAAGACCGGTCTGCATGTTGATGGCATTGCAGGAAAGCAAACTCTCGGAAAGCTAGATAGCTTACTTAATCGAGAATCGACTGCTTACAGAGGAACGTCAGAGAGCAAGGGGCAAAGTATAGTGAACTATGCAAGAAAGTTTCTGGGAACTAAGTACAGATGGGGGGGCACCACAACAAAAGGATTTGATTGTTCCGGCTTTACCCAGTATGTATATAAAAAGTCTGGTATTAGTCTAAGCCGCGTCTCTCGCAATCAGGCGAAAAACGGCACCTACATAAAAAAAGCTAACTTGAGGATTGGAGACCTGGTGTTTTTTGATACAAACGGCGGGAAAAACCGTATCAATCACGTGGGAATATATATTGGCGGTGGGAAGTTCATACATTCCTCATCCAATCATAAGGGAGTAGTGATTTCCAATATAGATTCAGGCTTCTACTCAAAGACTTATATGACTGCCCGAAGAGTTTTGAAGTAGCCGGTAGATAGATATTTAGGGCACAGACAATTTTTTGCGCCGGAGGTTGAAAACAAAGCCTTCGGCTTTTTTTTTCTGTCGTATGCTTTTCCTCCTCCCAGACGTATGCGCAGCATATCCGAAATATAACAGTAAAATAAGACACTTAAATATGGTACAATTAGAGGGACAGACCTTTGGTTTGAAGGACTGATGGTGTAGGAGCTAATCTGCGAGAACTAGTAGAGTGGGGGTCGTTTTAGTGCGAATATTACACACATCTGACTGGCATTTGGGCAGGAATCTTGAACAGATAAGTCGCATTGATGAACAAAGACAATTTATTGATTTCTTGAGCGAGACCGCACAAGAGCAGGAGATTGACCTGGTTTTAGTTGCTGGTGATATATATGATACCTATAATCCCTCAGCTGCTGCTGAGGAATTATTTTATGATGCTATTGACAGGCTGAATGACGGAGGGAAAAGAGCCGTTCTTGTGATTGCCGGCAATCACGATAATCCCGAAAGGCTTTGCGCAGCAAGTCCCTTGGCCAGCAGGAGGGGTATTATCCTTCTGGGATATCCGTCTAGTGATGCAGGCAACCCGTCTAGTGATGCAGGC
>JAAYBT010000238.1 GCA_012730015.1 Clostridiaceae bacterium | reverse complement strand
TGACATTATGGGTCTGGCTTATTTATATGATTTGACGCCCAAAGGCTCCTCTTTGCATGAGAAGGCAAAGAAGGCACTGGACATGCTGGCCTTTTTCCTTGCGGTCAACGAGCATAAGGGCAATATTATGACCAGCTTCGGAAGGACCTATGAAAGAGAGCTTAAGGGAAGCTACAGCACAGGGATGCCGTCCTTATTATATCTGTTCTACAATGCAGGATATATGAACGAACATTTTCGAGCCCTGGTTCCTGTCATCGTGGGAGATTATGAGCCGCCAAAGGAATACGAGCGCTATGTCAGGCTGAGCGGAGACCAAGAGCTGATTCATCAGAATACGCAGGGAATCAACCAGCTTGTGAACCTCTATTTATATAAGAACTCCAGGGCGCTTCTCTCTACGGCCGTCGGACTAAGACCCTATGGGCCTGGCTATCAGGAAAATGTCGTCCAGGCAACCCTCGACGGAACTGCTCAGGTATTTATCAATCATCCGGGAGAGGTTCAGATTTATGGAAATGGTCGTCCCGGTTTCTGGGCGGGCAACGGATGTCTGCCCCTGGCAGTCCAGTATAGAAATATCAGTATTGTTGAGTATCACATCATAGACGAGAAGCTCCTGGATTACACTCACGCTTATGTGCCGCTAAGTGAGTTCCATAGCTACAGGATGAGTGCCAATTCGATCGCACTGGAGAAGGATGGCGGCTATATTGGTCTCAGGGCTTTAAACGGCATCCGCATGCAGGAGGAAGGGCCTTGCCGCAGGCGCGAATTTATCAGCCCGGGGCGTGACAATGTCTGGGTGCTGAAGGTGGGAGCCTATGGGGAGTACCAAGATGTGGACGAGCTCTTGAGAGATATGGAGCAAATTGAAATAGTAGCTGAGGACAGGGGTAAGGTGCTCGTAACAAATGGTAGTGCGCATTATGTGATAGAGAATGATAGCTTGTATGTGAATGGTGAAAAAGCTCACAACTATCCACTGAACGTAGCAGGAAAGCTGGAGACAACAGGAGAAAAAAGGAGGAGAGATGGACAAAGTCATAACAAAGAAATCTTTAGGAAGTAAAATTAAAACTGCATGGAATAAGGTGATTCATAATCCGACTTTTACGATTAAGGAACAGCTTGGATATTCCAGCGGCATTATGGGCAATTCCATGACCCAGGATGTGGAGGCATATGTTCTCACACTCTTCCTGGTCAGATTCATGGGAATTTCCTCGGCAGTAGTCCTTATCCTTATGGCTGTAGCAAAGGTTATAAACATCATTGTAGACCCTGTGGCCGGAGTACTGCTTGATAAAAGGACAAAGAGCGGCCGTAGCATGGCAAAGGCAATGTTACTGCTTTCACCCTTTCCGCTGGCTGTATCGTCAATTTTATTGTTTGTCGTACCGGGATTGAATTTAAATGCCAGAATAGCTTATGTATTTATATTTTATTTCATATATTGCATAGCGGATGGTTTTTATGATATGTCAATGATGACCATTTCAGTGCGTATGACGACAAATCCTGTTGACAGGAAGAATTTTTATACGGTCTCACAGTTCGCATCCACGCTTGGAGGCATGCTGCCAAGCGGCCTAATACCTATATTTGTCGCAGCATATATGGAACATGAGGCTACCATATATCTTGTTTTTGCAATCGTGTTCGGCTTAATCGGACTTGCAATGATGCTGGTTCCATACTTCACATTGAAGGAGAAAACCACCGCTAAGTGGAGAAAACCGGCTACCGCCAAGTTGAATTTCAAAGCTCTTTCATTGAATAGGCCTATGTGGCTGCTAATAATTTCCGGAATTATTTCTTCTGTGCGCACGGTATGCTACGGGCTTCTGGCTTTCTTCTATCTCGAGACACTCGAAGCCTTCTGGATGGCCTCTGTTGTAGGAGCAATCAGCGCGACCCTTTCATATATAGGCATCGCCCTTGTTCCCTTCGTCGGTAGAAAGCTGTCATCAAGGGATATTATAGCTTACGGATATCTTCTCACAGGAATTATGTATGTAATTCTCTTAATGGCAGGATATCAATCCTTCGTACTGATTGCAATCTGTATAGGGATTGCAGGGTTACCAAATGGAGCAATGAGTGCATCCAGGAAGATACTTCTGGCTGACAGCACTGACTATATGGAGTACATGATGTGGAAGAAGTATGATGAGCCGATAAGATGCGAATCTATGGTCTTTGCTATTAACTCCATGGCTAGTCGATTAAGCGGCTTATGGAAGGACCTTCTGCTTCCCGCCGGACTTCTAATCATCGGATATGTAAGCGCCAAGTCCTTTGGATCTACTACTATCAACGTGGTTCAATCAAATCAGACCCTGGACGGCATCTTCTACCTTCTGACCGTAACCGGAATAGTGGGAAATCTCATTCCCGCCCTCATTATGTTCTTTGACAACTATACCGGGAAAAGAAAGGAAATGATGCTTAGGGAGCTGAATCAGATGCGTGCTGAAAAAGAAGAGGAATGGAACAGGGCGAACTGTGACGACCTTGTTACTGCCAGTGAGGGGGTGTCACAATGAGAAAGCTCACACGCCTAATCGCAATTATCATCTGCCTTGTCCTGCTTGTTGTAACCTTCTCAGGCTGTGAAAAGGAAAATAAATATGTTAATTTGGGTGTATATTATTCAACTGACGCTTTGAGCCTTTATCTTAGCGGAGTTGCCAATTCACTGCTTAAGGTATCCACTTATGTGTTCTTTTCAGACGGCATAGAGATGACCATGGATAAGATAACAAGACAGAAGCAAGGAATAGATATTGCATATATTAATGCTGACGAAATATCTTATGTAATGGGTAAAGACAAAGAGCTTACGGTGCTTTTCGTGGATTGCTTCAATGATGACGGCTCCATAAGAGGCCTATGGGTAGCATCGGATGAATGGTTGAAGAATACTCCGACTTATTCCAAGAGATTCGTAGAAGCTCTGGTGAGATGTGTAGATTACCGCGATGGCAATCTGAATATGAGCTACGAGGAGGCGAAGGCTTCAATAGAGGGAATGAGAGATTTTAGTTTTGCTGAGTTTACTGAAGTCATGCAATACTGTGCTATTTTCTCAAATTCCAACCCAATAGAAGGAAAACCTCAGGTCATATCTGATAATTCTTTTGCAACCCATGATGCGCAAGGCATGTATGATATGTTCAAGGACTTTCCCACACAGCAGGGTGACGGCTATGAGCTTTGCCTAAGCCTTTATGAGCGGTATTCAAATAATGCCGATGATGTAAAGGATTTTTCCCAGACCTTTGATTTATCGCTGATGATTAAGGCGCTTCAAGCATTCATTGAGGCGAAGTAGATTGAAGCAGATACCATATTTCTTTAAAGGAGCAGCTTGCATATGGAAAGAAAAAAGATTAAAGGCAAGGTCAGGAAAATAGTTACAATCTCTATACTGGGGACACTAGCAATAACAACAGGAGCTCTCATAGTCGCTCTTCCTGTGACATACAAATTTGACCGCTCTCTTGTATTGCACAATAAGGACTATAGAGTTGTAAAGGTTCAAGGCGAGTATACTTCTCTTGCCAAGACAGATGCTTCCGGCAACTATCTTGATGATGATTTTAAGATTCTTGCCTTTACGGATATGCATCTGGATACATACAAGGAAAAAGGTAATGTGACCATAGAGATGCTTATAAGGAACATATCTTCCCAGAAGCCTGATTTGGTGGTGCTTGTTGGAGATAATGTCACATCGGCTCTAAATGAGAGACGCACAAAGCAGCTTGGTAAGCTTATGGAGGAGCTTGGAGTCTACTGGACGCTGGTTCTTGGTAATCATGAGGGGGATAACGCCGCCAGCATATCGAGACAGAGGATGATTGACATCCTTGCTTCCTATCCTCATTGCCTGGTTGAAAAGGATATTAAGACGACAAAGAGCGGAGAAAGGGTATGGGGAGTGGGAAACCATGTCATAAACCTTCTCGACTCCGAGGGTGGGATACGCCAGTCCCTGTACTTTTTTGACAGTGGAAATGATATGACCGAGGACGATATAGAAAAGTACAGGGAAGAGATTGAAGCCACAAGCAATAGGAAAGACGACTATATAAAGGACAGCCAGATACAGTGGTATAAGGAGACGGTCGGCAACATAAATGAGATAGCAAACAGGACGGTCAAATCCGTCGTATTCAATCACATACCTTTGCAGGAGTTCAACACGGCTTATGAGGAAGCGATGGATGGCAATGCCGAGGCTGAGCTTATGT
>JAAYBT010000237.1 GCA_012730015.1 Clostridiaceae bacterium | reverse complement strand
AGAGAAGCGTCCCCGATGCGAGAAGCGTCCCCGGCGAGAGAACTGTCCCCGGCAAGAGAACTGTCCCCGTCAAGAGAACTGTCCCCGATGAGAGAACTGTCCCCTTTGGAACAATACTTGGCGATGCTGTGAAAAACTCAATAACTGCCATTTTGACAATCGGGGGATTTGTAGTCCTCTTTTCAATTATTATACATATATTGACCAAAACCAATGTAATCAACGTTTTAGCCGAAATAACCTCAGCTGTACTTTCTCCATTTGGTATCGGTAAAGAGATTACGAAAGGGATTCTGAGTGGTTTACTAGAAGTCACAACAGGGTCAAGTATTACTGGTTATGCATTAGCCACACCGTTATTTGTAAAACTGCCTGCAGCAAGCTTCATTATTGGTTGGGCGGGTCTATCAGTTCATTTACAGGTAACGAGTATTGTTTCAAAAACTGATATTTCCATTCGGCCATACCTAATCGGCAAATTCGCACAGGGAATACTCGCTTCAGCATATACCTGGCTAGCGTTAAAAATATTTCACGGGACATTTCTCTTAGAGGGGACGGTTCTCTCAAGGGGGACGCTTCTGCCAAAAGACCAATTCATTAACCCAAACTCCTTATACTCGCTATCAAATTCAATCGCAGGGAACCCATTACAGATACTTGTAATCTCAGTACTGCTAATGTTGACAACCTTAGCCTTATTCATTGCTATTTCTTTTACTGTAAAACAAAATAGAGCAGTAAAGGGCAGATTAGAGCTATAGAATTGCTAGATACAGACACATTTAATTCCCAGGATATGCCCCCCAAAAAGCAGCATATAAAAAAGAGCTCTATTTGAGCTCTTCGCGGTCTATTTTTATAACTTCGATTGTATCAGTCAGAATTTCTTCTACCTTATTCAGAATACTGTTTGCATATTCCTTAGTCCCCAGTCTGATTTCGCGAGCATTTTTTTGAGCAGCAGCAACAATTTCATTTGCCTGCTCATATGCCTTTTTGGTTATCTCATGCTCGTCTACCAGCGATGCAATATTCTTCTCTGCATCCTTGATCATGGTGCTAGCCTCTTTTTGTGCATCCATCAATATCCTCTGGCGTTCTTCCTTTACCCATTTCGCCTGCTTAATATCGTCCGGAAGCTTAAGCCTGAGTTCCTTGACAATTTCCAGTATTTCATCCTTATCAACAAGGCATTTGCCTGATAATGGCACACCAATACTCTTCTCGACTAAATCTTCCAATGTTTCAAGTATCGAAAGCATCTCCATGATTCTACCCCCTAAAATACTTCACCTGGCGGTCAGCTTACTTACAATCCTATCCTTGATACAATCTGGAACAAGCCCGTCAATACTCCCACCGTTGCTGGCAATTTCCTTCACGGCGCTCGAACTCAGATATGAGTAGTTAACGCTTGTCATCATAAAAAGAGTTTCCATATCGGGCTCAAGTCTCTTATTCAAGAGTGCCATTTGAAACTCATATTCAAAATCAGACATAGCCCTAAGACCTTTAATAACTGCCTTTGCCCCCATTTTTCTTACAAAATCAGCAAGAAGGCCGGAAAAACCTGTCACCATGATATCGTCCCTATCGCCGATAGTACATCTGATGAGGTCTACGCGCTCTTCCACCGAAAATGCAGGCTTTTTACTTTCATTACTTCCTACAGCTACAATCAGTCTATCACAAATCTGCACAGCCCTTGTAATTACATCCAAATGTCCGTTTGTGATAGGATCAAAGCTTCCCGGATACACTAAAACCATTCGTTTAACTTACCGCCTTATGAAAAAATTAAATATAAAATCCCTGCTCAACATAATTTATATATTGTTATCATTGTATCACCGTATTTTCTGGTGTCAACCGCTTTGAGCCTGTCACAGCTCTCAGGGAGGTCATCGTAATGACTATGTTCCGCAACAATGATACCACCATTATCAATTATATCATTTTTTGCCACTAATTTTAATGCCTCTTGAATAAAATTTTTATTATATGGAGGATCAAGAAAAACTACGCTGAACTTGTAGCCTTTTCTGCATAGCCTTTCAATCCCACTTTTGTAATCAGTCACGTAAACCTCGGCCTGATCCCTCAGATTAGTGTGCACAAGGTTCTCCCTAATAATCCCACAGCTAATCGCACTTTTATCCATAAAAACAGCCTTTTTTGCCCCCCTACTTAACGCTTCAATTCCCAAACTACCTGTTCCTGCAAAAGCATCAAGCACATTACTATCAGCAATATCAGCTGCAATAATGTTAAAAACAGATTCCTTCACCTTGTCTGATGTAGGCCTAGTTTCAACCCCCTTCAACGTTTTGAGCTTATGTCCCCGCGCTGAACCTGCTATTACTCTAAGCATATTTCTTGCCACCTGTTCACAATCATTTGTGATTCACTATTTTGAATAATTCTATGCCGTCAACATAATTCCTGCATTTTTTACTTTGTGTTTATATGTCTAGATGAATGAGTTGGTAAATCAATACAAGCTTAACCAAACTCTTCCTAATTTAAGCTTATTACATTTGCCATTTTGCTGAACTTCTCCTTGATTGCCTGGCAAAGCATTTGGTTTTGCGGGAGCTTCAGCCCTCTATCATTCTCAATTAGCTTTAAAGCGGCTTCCTGAGCCTGTTTTAAAACATCCATATCTTTGTAAAGGTTGGCTATTTTCATATCGGGGATCCCATGCTGTCTGGTACCAAAAAAATCACCCGGACCCCTAAGCTCTAGATCCTTTTCCGATATAACAAACCCGTCGGTGGTTTGTTCCATTACCTTCATTCTTTCGCGTGCTACCTGGGATTTGCTGTCGCTAAACAAGATGCAATAAGACTGATGCTCACCACGCCCTACCCTTCCTCTTAGCTGATGGAGCTGCGCTAGTCCGAATCTCTCAGCGTTTTCAACAACCATTAATGCTGCATTAGGTACATTTACCCCAACTTCAATAACGGTCGTTGACACTAGAATATCCATTTCACCTCTAACAAAGTCGAGCATAGTGCTTTCTTTTTCGGAAGACTTCATTTTTCCATGGATTAAACCCACCCTCAGGTCGCTGAATGTTTTATTTGCAAGCTCGTCAGCAAGTTCAGTTGCAGACTTTGCTTCCACTGCATCCGATTCTTCAACAAGAGGGCATACAATATAGACCTGTCTTCCCTGCGTGACATGTTTTCTTATAAACTTGTTGATTCTCTCCCGCATATGCTCATCTACTGCATAGGTTTCAACCTTTTTTCTGCCTGGAGGCAGTTCATCTATTATAGATATATCCAGGTCGCCATATAATATGAGTGCAAGTGTTCTTGGTATCGGTGTTGCTGTCATAACAAGTATGTCCGGGTTCTCTCCTTTTTGTGATATTATAGCTCTTTGCCTTACGCCGAATCTGTGCTGTTCATCTGTTATGACAAGGCCAAGCTTCATAAAAACGACCTTTTCTTCCAATAAAGCATGGGTGCCAATTAAAACGTCCACATTGCCCTCGCTGACATCTTTAAGTAGCCCTTTGGCATCTTTTACTGAAGTGCTTCCGGTCAGGAGCGCTGTTCTAATGCCAAAACGCTCCAGCATTGGCTTAACAGAGTGGTAATGCTGATCCGCAAGAATCTCCGTTGGAGCCATAAATGCACCCTGATACCCGCTTTTTACGGCTTTGACAAGTGCTATTACCGCAACGATTGTCTTGCCTGAACCAACGTCACCCTGAATAAGGCGGTTCATAACCCTGCCACTTTCCATATCCTGTTCGATTTGTGCTACAACTCTAGTCTGCGCCTTGGTCAATTCGAAGGGTAATCGCTGGATAAACTCTCTCACCTGCTTTCCCGCACCGAATTTGATACCGGGCTGATCTGTCTCAGGCAGTGATTTCAGGCTGATTAGCCCCAGCTGAAGCAGAAGAAGCTCTTCAAACACCAATCTTTCACGTGCCCTTTGAAAGGCATTATCACTATCTGGGTAGTGTATATTGTGGATGGCAAATTGGCTATCAACTAAATTGTATTCCTTGCAAATCCATTCAGGCAAAAACTCTATCAGTTCGTCCCCTGCATATTCCAAGGCACTTCGTATTACCGCTCGGATAGCGTTTTGCGTTAATCTGCCTGTTGAAGGATAAATAGGAACGATTCTGCAGGTATTGACAGGGCCAGATTCACTAATCTTCTCGTACACTGGATTGAGTACCTCAAAAGTCCTCTTTCTAGTGATTGTGCCATAGAATATGTACTTTTCACCCTTCTTAAAATAGTTCTTTAGGTAAGGCTGGTTAAACCAGATTGCATTAATTAAGCCTGTTTCATCAACAATGCTGACCCGTGTTATTACAAACCCTCTTCTTGGTCTCGATTCCACTGGTTTCGAAGCAATAACTCCTTCAAAAGAAACTTTCTGTGCATCCTCCAGTTGAATAATTTTTTTCAGCCTGCTCCTATCCTCATAATCTCTCGGGTAATGAGTAATCACATCTTCGATGGTGAAAATGCCAAGTCTTTGAAAAAGAGCGGCTTTTACATCTCCTACGCCCTTTAGGTATTGTAATGGTTTTCCCAACAAATTATGTGACTTATTCATAGTAGCCCTCATTTGTATGCATTGTCTTATAAATAAAGCAATTTTAAGTATAAGCACTTCATAGAAGCTTGTGTGCTTGCATCAGTATGTTCAGCCACTAGTAACAAGTTGGCTGTAGTGCCCTATATTAAACGATGGGGTTATCACTTAAGCGCCCCTCATATTATTCTAATATATTGTAATCCCATTTACCACACCAAAATCTATTTGCCGTCTTAAATGCAAGGGGACGGTTCTCCCCAAGGGGACGGTTCTCCCCAAAGGGACGGTTCTCTCGTCGGGAAGGCAAGGGGACGGTTCTCTTTGCATAGTGCATAGGAAGTTGTTTCTTCTTGTTATGGGACGGTTCTCAATAGAATGACGTTAGGCGATTGGGCACTTAACCCAGCTATCTTTAACTACAACCTTCACATATACAGACATTTATAAATAATCCTTGCGTATATTGGCCTTATTGTGTTAAAATGTTTATTGCTTTGTGGAATAATAAGCTCCAAATCCAAAGGAGGTGTGATATAGATGGCAAAATGTGAAGTTTGCAGCAAAGATACCGTTTTCGGCAACAATGTAAGCCACTCGGTCAGAAAAACAAATAGATATTGGAAACCAAATATAAGAAAAATCAAGATACTTGACAGCGGAACTCCGAGGACAGCCAATGTTTGCGCTAGATGTCTGCGTTCCAATAAAGTAACAAGGGCAATATAACCCTATAATCAAGGGGGGTATCAAGAGGGATGGTTCCTGTTGTTCAACTCGAACTACCTGTCCCTCTTGATTTTCCTGTTGCTTTCAATCTCTTCATTTCTTTGCTCAATTAATTATTCATTTTAAGTACCTTTTTGATCAGATTACCAAAAAACTTGGGCAGCTTTACTACCATTATTCTCATCGCCGGATTCCCCCTAAAAAAAGGTCTGATAGTATCATGGTATTCTCAGCTAATATTTTTGTGCCTGGACCACAAACATTCATGGGCGTTCATGGGGACGGTTCTATACGAGGGGATACACGAGGGGACAGTTCTCAAAAAATCAGCAATCCTATATCAAAACATAGTATCAATCAAAAAATCTTAGAAAGACTTTTCTTAAGAGATGTAACATAAATTATCCGCATCTAATTGGAACCTGACACCGAGCACTTCTCACTTGCTCCAGTATATTTCGATCACGTCGCCCTTTTTTATTATATCGGTAAATGCAGCGGGTTGTCCATTTAACTTTAGGATAACAGTTCCCTGCGGCTTTGACAGATCAAAGTCGATATAGTTGAAAATATCTACAAAAATGTACTGTGGTCTATTTCCTTCTAAAATGATTTCTTTTCCATTAACAGATAACTGAACTCCTGATGGCTGCGATGTTGTCAATGATGGGGACGGTTCTCCCTGAAGGGACGGTTCTCCCTGAAGGGACGGTTCTCCCTGAAGGGACGGTTCTCCCTGAAGGGACGGTTCTCCCTGAAGGGACGGTTCTCCCTGAAGGGACGGTTCTTCCATAAAAGCCCTTTCAAGCTGAGAACGCTTCGTTTTCGTATCATTCCAATCACTACAAATAATTTCGTCCTTATCCTTCAAAATATATTCCATACTACAGCTTTGATTGTTGTTTACAAAAATCTCACACTCACTTGCATTATACCCGCCCGCTTCCAGAATATCTCCTAAGGTTTTAATACCAGATGTCCTTACTATGTCGCCATCTCTTACCAGGGTATCCTTATCAGCAGCCCTGCCATTAATCAATATTTGTGTACTAATATCAATAGGATTTCCATTTAGCTTTACTATTCCGGCATTATAGTGTGACACAAGCTCATAAGCTCTTATTATTGCGTCTTTCCCGTCTTGTGCCGGATTCACAACAATTTCATCTCCGAATGCTATGGGTGCACCTAAACTAGTTATATTACCATTAACATATATCTCCGCAGCTTGTCCACACTCACCGCGCAAGTTCTTCGGTTCCCCATTTAGCGAAAATGAAATACCCTTTCCAGATCTCCCAATAAGATTCTCTGCATCAAATCCAAACAATATAAGGGCATCAGCAACAGTAAGTTTCTTTGAATTAAACAGCTTAATCTTCTTCCCATTTACCGAAACTGTCATAAAATCTTTGCCACTATTCATCTGCGCCGTTACTGCAATGCCGATAGGAGTAATTGATTCAGGCCCAAATAGCTTCTTATCATTAAACTTAATATCTCTGATGATACTTCTTCCTCTTACAACAACTCTTTCCTCAGCCAGTCCCATTTCTTCTGCAATTAGCCCTGCAAGCCCAGGAATACGACTCCCCCCACCTACCAAAAAGACAGCATTAGGAGCTTTGTTATTGTATTCAAGTATTGCTTGAGTGATAGAAGAAGCGAGCAGTTTCAGTGTGTCCTCAATTTCATTCAGTACTTCTGTTGATTTAACTGAATGCTTGTTTTTCATAATATCGGTAAATGTGACCTCATTATTACTAGATGAAAGAGTAGTTTTTATCTTCTCTCCTGTTTTGAAATCGACAAGATATTTCTGGCATAAATGTTCAGTTATCTCATCTCCTGCAATAGCAACCATGGAATAGGCAATTACGCTTCCATCCTTTGTAATCGCAATGTCAGAGGTTCCCGCGCCTACATCTACCAATGCCAGATTTAGCAGCCTAATATCAGATGGAATTGTAACATTAATTGCCGCAATTGGCTCGAGTGTCAAGCTTTTTACATCAAGGCCAATTTTATTCATAACAGAATAGAGGCTGTCCACTACAATCAGTGGCAGAAATGTCGCTAACACATCCGCGCCAACGCTTTTGGCCTTATGACCAGTGAGCTTTGATATAACAAAACCATTTAGATAATAATTAATGACACTGTATCCAACACAATAAAACTGAGTTCTTTCATTTGTATCAGACTCCTCATCCAAAATCATTTGGGCTCGCTGGATACCTTCCATTTCGAGGCTATTAGTAAGGTCAGCATCAATCTCAACAACCTGATCAAAGTTTTTATCAACTCTAACCTGACATGTCTTTAGAACCCTGCCCGCAGCTGCAATTGCAACCTCTTTCAACTCAAATCCAATTCGAGCCTCCAGTTTACGCTTCACCTTCATTGCTACAGACGCGACCTGGTCTATATCATGTATTTGTCCATCCAGCATTGCTCGGTGTTCATGCCCGCACATTTCAGTTGCAATAACCCTAAAAAACTTCTCTTCCTGCACACCAACAACGCCAACAACTGTCCTTGTACCAATATCCATAGCAAAGATAATACTATCAGGATTGATTTTAGGTTTTGCGGATACTTTTAATGGCTCATTTTCCACAAGTTTAATCATTCTATTTCTCTTTTTCGCTTGAGAACCAGCTTTTTTTCGGCTGTTTCCATTCACCTTTTTACTACTTTTTTCTTCAATCATAACCTGTCCCCTCAGCACATAAGGCATTAAGTAAACTTTGTTATGCAAACCGATTACACCTAATATATTATCTATAGTTCAAAGATTAGGTTGCATGTCGTGGAAGCTTTTTACCATCTGCATGTATACATTCCTACGTTCAATTAACAATATTAATAATGTCACACATTTTTATGGAATACAAAGCCAACCTCCCAGAAATTATAAGTATTGCAAAAGTAGTAATGTAAACATTTCATCATCAAATATTACTTCGACAATTTATATGAAATTCCTTCTTATACAAATATCCAAGTGCATCCATGGTATCTCAATATTAATGCAATACAACCAATGCTTTCAAGGTTTCCATAAAAAAGCATGGAAGGGTTTTGTTGGTGCTAAAGAGCACATAATAAATCTATTTGAGCTCCGAAATATGTGTAGCCCCAAACTTACAAAAAGGCAGGATACCACATTTTTCACACAATGGTTTCCTTGCATTGCAAAGTGCCCTTCCATGATAAACCAACTGGTGGCAGAACCGTCCCCATTTGTCTTCTGGAATTATTTTCATCAAATCGTACTCAATTTTCTCCGGATCCTTATTATCAGTTAATCCTATTCTAATCGAAAGTCTTTTTGCGTGGGTATCTACTACGATGCCCGGAATACCAAAATAGTCATTCCGCAGTAAATTCGCTGTTTTTCTCCCAACTCCGGGCAACTTCAACAAGCTGTCCATATCTGAGGGGACGGTTCCCTCATATTCAGAAATAATCATCCGACATGCTCCAATAATGTTTCTTGCTTTGTTTCGATAAAATCCTGTAGATCTAATATCCTGTTCGAGCTCTAGTAAATCTGCATTAGCAAAGTCGCAAACCGTCTTATATTTTTTAAAAAGATCCTTTGTTACAATATTTACACGAGCATCCGTACATTGTGCTGCCAATTGTGTCGCAACCATTAACTGAATCGGATCCTCGTAACATAGTGAACACGATGCATCAGGGTACATTTTTTCCAGTTGGTCAACTACTTTAATCGCTCTTACTTTCCTGTTCATCAATCTCTCCTCTTGTTAACTGCATTAATGTACAATTCCACGTATTTCGCCGCCGATCTATTCCATGAAAAGTCTGATTTCATAGCCCTAACAACCAATTTATTCCACTCATCTGGCTTTTCTTTGTATAGCATAATAGCCCTATCAATTGCGTCAATCATATCATCAGAAGAGAAATTGCTAAACGAAAAACCATTTCCATGGCTAGTATCCTCATCATAGTCAATGATTGTCTCAGCGAGCCCTCCTGTGGCTCTCACTATTGGGATGGTACCATATCTCAAACTGATAATTTGGCCCAAGCCGCATGGTTCAAAGCGCGAAGGCATAAGAAACATGTCACTTCCTGCATAGATTTTTTGTGCAAGCTTTGCATTAAACTCAAGATTAATTGAAATTTTCTCAGGGTATTTAGCTGCAATCCTCCTGAAATGATCCTGATAATAATCATCACCTGTCCCTAGTAAAACAAATTGTAAATCCCTTGCCATAAAATCATCAATTCGATCAATAATTAAATTAAGCCCCTTCTGACCCGAAAGCCTGGATATGAGCCCAATCACTGGTACATCACTCTGCGGAAGACCTGTTTCCTTTTGTAGTGCACTCTTGTTTAGCTTCTTATCCTGAAAATTGTCCACCCCAAAATTGTGTTCAATAGACCTGTCTGTCCCAGGGTTAAATTCCTCATAATCTATTCCATTCAATACACCATACAGATCGGAAGAGCGCTTTTGCAGCAATCCATCCAAACGTTCGCCATACTGCGGTGTTTGAATCTCTTTGGCATACACACTGCTAACAGTGGTAATAACATCCGCGTAGACAAGACCTGTCTTCATAAAGCTAAACATCCCGAAGAATTCGGCTTTTTCCGGTGTAAAAACTTCGTAGCCAGTATTAAGGAGGTTGACTACATAGCTATGAAAATTACCTTGATATTCCAGATTATGTATTGTATACACGGTAGAAATACTCTTATAGAATTCATTATCCTTCAGCTCTTCCTTTAAAAGCAGGCATATTGGCCCTGTGTGCCAATCATTACAATGAATAATGTCAGGTTTAAAATTAATTAGCGGAAGCAGGTTAAGTGTAGCCTTACAAAAAAACACAAAGCGCTCGGAATCATCATAATGCCCGTAGATACCATCCCTATCAAAATATTTGTAGCTATCAGCAAAATAGACGGGTAGACTTCCTTTTTTCCCTGTCCCCTTGAGATTAACATCGACCTTCCTAACAACACATGTCTCAATCCGATTTTCAATTTGAATCGGAAAATCCATTACATACCTAAAATCGGCTTCAATCGACTGATATTTTGGCATAACTACCCGAACATCATGCCCCAACTCCGCCAACGCCTTTGGCAGAGATGCGGCTACATCGGCCAGTCCACCAGTTTTCGCAAAAGGGGACATTTCTGCAGTAACAAACAGAATCTTCAGTTTTTTAACGCTCATTTGAGACCTCCATCTATGTTTTACGCTAATTCATTATTTAGTATCCCATTATATTACCAAGTGAAACAATTGTGTTTTGAAATAATTATCACAAAGGGACGTTTCTTGCTTAGTTGTACCTAGTGGGCTTAGGCTTGGGGACGCTTCTCTAGGCTTGGGGACGCTTCTCTACTATCAAAATTGCACAAAACAATAGTGAATAGTGTATTTTAACCCTCACATCCAGATAAATATTATATTCTATTAGCAAATTTAAGGCAACATTCACTTTTCTATT
>JAAYBT010000028.1 GCA_012730015.1 Clostridiaceae bacterium | reverse complement strand
GTTAAAAAATGCCAAATTATTGCCTATACGCTTATGGGATTTTGTGTGGGTATCGCAGCTTTCTTCCAGCTTATCAGGACAGGCTCGGTCAGTGGCACAAGCGGCAGCGGCCTGGAATTTGACATAATGGTGGCGATTGTGTTGGGAGGCTTTCCTATGACCGGCGGCAGCGCAGCTAAATTGCGGGCAGCTATCATAGGTGCTCTTACGATTACCATCCTTTCTAACGGACTAATCCTATGGGGGATGGACTATTTACTTATTAATGGGGTTAAGGGGCTATTGTTTCTCACAATTGTCGCAATCTCTTATGACCGCTCTAACCTGACTCAAGTTAGTATTACCAGTTCCTGAGCCGGCTTAATTGCTGGTTAATATATGGAATATAAATAAGGAGGAATTAATGAGTATGCTTAAAAAAACCATTTGCTATCTGCTGGCTATCTTAATGCTGACTGCAGCTCTGGCTGGCTGTGGAGGCGAGCCGGCAGCTAAATCCGTAGCCGAAGATGTTTCAACTGCCAGCGAACAAAAGGCTGACGAAAAAGCACCGGTGGAGAAAACTGAGGAAGAGCCTGTAATAAAATCAATCATACCGGCTGAGCTTCCCAGGTACAGAATAGGTGTGATGTACTACACCTTTACAGACAAGCTGGGTTCGCAAATGAAAAATGCACTGGATTATATTGCTGATGATTTCAATGTTGAATTCGAGTACATTGAAGCCAGCTGGAGTGCAGAAGCAGGCCAGGCTGCTATGGAAACCGCACTGCAGACAGGCCTTGACGGAATTATTGCAGTATCAAGCGGCGTAGCTGTTGTTGAAGCATGCAAAAAAGCAGGCAATGTCCCCTTTGTTTCAATACAGGTGGAGCCGATTGACAATGATGTCGCCGCCGACATGGCAGCATATGACTGTTATCTAGGCGCAGTTAGCGAAAACGACATGCAGGTTGGCATAAATGCAGTTGAAGCACTTTATGAAAGCGGTGTACGCAATCTTGCTATATGCGGCTTGACTCAGGGTTATGCAAGATCCCATGATGATCGCATGAGGGGTGTAAAAAGTGCAATCAAGCAGTACGACGACTTAAATCTCATAGCGGAGGATTATACCTTGGCTGAATATGCCAAATCTGTGTCATCATTTGCAGCTGCTTACCCGGAGTTGGACGGATTGTTTGTTTCCCAGGGCGTCGAGTCGATTTATCAGACCATGAATACAGAGGGACTTATAGGAAGTGTCAAGCTGGCCATGGTGGATATTTCAGAGAGCACCGGAGACTACTTTGACAATGGCACACTGGTCTATATTGCAGGTGGTCAGTATGGAACCACGATGATTGGCTTTGCCTTGCTCTATAACTATCTGTGTGATGGCACGCGCATCATTCCTGATACGTCAGTGACGCTACGCAGGCCTTTTCTTGAAGTCAAGAGCAGTGAAGAATACCAGCATTATGTCAAGCATGTGGATGGAGACATTCCTGTTTACACTGCGGAAGAGATTGCACAGCTGATTCACGGGTTTAATCCGGATGCAAACTATGGCACATTTGCTAAAGCAGCCGCGGACTATTCTCTGGAGGATATCGTTGCAAGGCATGGTGAATGATTTTAGCTGATAAAACAAGCGGGGTGATTATGTGAATGTGAAAGTGAAACGCTATGCGTTGGATACTCTTAAAACACTGGCACTGCCGGTACTTGTCATTGTGCTGTTTGCTGTGCTCACGGGCGGCCGATCGCTCAGTAAGCGTATGCTCCTGGTTACAGCTAGACAATCTGTAATGCCGATCATAATATCCATGGCACTTATGGGCAATATGAAGCTTGGCATGTGGGATTTCTCTGCCGGAGGTGTTGTATTGTCGGCGGCCATAATCGGCGGCAATCTGATGAAAATGACAAACACCGGAATCCCAGGACTGGTCATATTCTGCCTGCTAATCGCTGTTGCTATGGCGACGCTTACGGGCTATTTGAACAACAAGCTGCGTGTACCTACCCTGGTAGTGACCATTGGGCTGGTTCTTATATATGAAACCATTCCCAGGGCAATATTCCCGGGCGGGGTAACAATCATGGCAAGGTATGCGAGCCTCGCATCATCGCCCTATTGTTTCATTATACTGGCAATCATGTTTGTGGGATTCTACCTGATGTACAATAAAACGGCATATGGCCATAATATCCGTGCTTTGGGCGGAAGTCATGAAATCGCAAAGAGTGCCGGCCTAAATGCTCCAAGGATTATTCAAACCGGGTTTTCAATCAGCGGCATTTTTCTGGGTATAGGTGCGGTGATATACGTTTCAACAAATGGACAGATTATGACCGTAACAGCGCTTGGTTCAGTGGCTACGATTTTTGAGGCTATGATGGGCGTATTCCTTGCCTTTTTCCTGTCGCAATTCTGCAATCTAGCCATAGCATTAGTAGTCGGAACCTTTACGATGACTGCGCTGACGAACGGCCTGGTTGCAATGGGGCTGCCGGCGACCATGAGAAGCATTACTACCGGATTGTTCCTGTTAATTCTGCTTTGTATATCTGCGAATCAGGAAAGGATAATCAAATGGCGTGCCGATAGGCAGCGTGCCCGTGAGATAATTGCTAAGTATGACTCCGGCACAGATGTATCGATATAGGTTTGAAAAGTACAGTATAGGCAGGGCATTTTGCGATGTAGTATGTTTTGAGTTCCGCAGCACGATATATTGCGGGTGTGTATGAAAGCCGGTCACTATATATTGTGTATCTAATCAATATTAAGATTACATCGCAAAAGCCTTAGCTTAAAAGGCTCAGCGGCGAAAGACGGATTAGTATACCGCCTTTTGCCAAGCCGGAATTTATCATGTATTACTAACTTATACTCTGATATGAGTTGAAATGGGGTGTAATGATGAATAAGCAGGATAGAATGAAATT
>JAAYBT010000236.1 GCA_012730015.1 Clostridiaceae bacterium | reverse complement strand
TGGACTGTTTCCCTATCCCGAGAATATCTACAAGGCACTCCTGGCCAATGGTGTTTCGGTTTGGTTTATGACGCTCATTCTAATCGCGTTGGCTATGTTCCTATGGTGGTTCAAAAAGGGCGATGGCAAGCGTCTGGAGGTGAACTGGTACGACCTGGGGGCTGCCTGGAATGAGGAAAAGCCGCGCATCGATTGGATCAAGCTCGGCAGGACCGCTCTGCTTTCGCTGATTTTGTTCGCATTCATATATGTTTCCTGTTTCTTAAGTACAAGGCTGTTGGGGATTGAATTCAGGTTTATCTGGCCCTTCATGCGTCCATTTACTCCAATCCGCTTCGGTCAATTTTTCCTTTACCTGCCCTTCTATGCTGCCTTTTTCCTCTTTAATGGAGGGGTACGGCTATTTGGTCAGTTCAGGCTCAGGGAATATGACTCCCCTGTGAAAACCCAGTTGGTTTGGTGGCTAAAGAATTCTCTGCTAATGCTGGGAGGATTGCTTCTGGTAGCATTGTTTGAATATGTACCATTTTTCTTGGGCATAGGTCCGGGATTTGATGCTGTTGGCATGCCTGTTTTCGGCGGCCCCTTTATGACTGCCCTTATTGTCATCGTGCCGCAATTTTTGGTTTTGTTTTTCGCCATGACCTACTTCTTCCGCAAGACAGGCAAGATATATCTTGGCGGACTATTTACAGCACTTGTGGCGACCTGGATTGTTACCGGAGGTTCTGCTATATTTTAAGGAAAGGCTTTTATCAAATGCTCGCGTCGCGATACACACAAAACGCGTAAGGAAGGCACTAAAGCGCCCGCGGCGTATTTTGTTTTGCAAAAACGCGTTTTGGCGTACAATTCGCGCAAGCGCTCATTGAATATGATAAAATGGGCAAGAGGTGTGATGGGTGAAGAGTAGGTTTTTCGTTGCAACAATAATTGTGTCGCTGGTTCTAGCCCTAGGCTGTGTTGGGTTTACGCTGTCCTTCAATAAGGGTACCGATAATGATGTGATCGATTATGAACAGCTTAACATATATAGCTCTCATGCAGTCGAGTTTTTAAGCCCTATCATTGCGGAGTTTGAGTCCAGGACAGGCATAAGGGTCAACATAAAGACCGGCCGTACTGATGATCTGCTTTCGAAGATTGAGAAGAGGCAGAATACCGACGATGTGGATATTATGTGGGGAGGTTCGCTGTCGGTGCTGAGGCCTTATATGAATCAGTTTGAGGAATATTCATCTGTGAATGAGCCTTATGTGTGTGATGAATATAATAATGTTGAGGGAATGTTGACTAGATTTGTCGATGTTCCCAGCGTCATTATCGTAAATCTGGATTTGGTGGGCGATGTTGAAATCAAAGGCTACGAGGATCTATTAAACCCCAAGCTCAGAGGTAAAATTGCCTTTTGCACTTCATCTGCGTCCTCCTCCTATCATGATCATTTGATTAACATGCTCTACGCAATGGGGAAGGGAAAGCCCGAGAATGGATGGGGCTATGTTGTGGACTTCTGCCGGAATCTGAACGGGCAGCTTTACAGCGCTTCGGCTGTGTATCAGGGTGTTGCCGATGGTGAATTCGTGGCTGGGTTGACCTTTGAGGAGGCAGCGGCTAAGCTTTTGTCGGAAGGTGAAAATATTGAGATTGTATATATGAAGGAAGGTGTACTCTCAGCCCCTGAGTGCATATGCCTTGTTAAGGATGCACCCAACATGGAAAACGGCAAGGCATTTATTGATTTTGTGACAGGGTACGATGCTCAGCGCCTGATAGCGCAGAATCTTAACAGACGCTCTGTCCGTAGGGATGTAGAGCATTCAAAGTACCTGATTGACAAAGAAAAGATAAACATCATTTACTCTGACAGCGAGCTTGTTTCCTCAATGAATGATGAGTGGGTACAGCATTTTATGAGAATATACAGTGAAAACATAGACAACTATAACTGGATTGATTAGTGTAGAGGGACGGATTTGAAATTGAAGAAGCAGAAGGTCATCTCCTTCAGAGATTACATACGACGGATGTTTATTATCAATGCGATTATACCCGTATTTTGCGTAACCTTCGTATGTATGGCTATTTTTATCGGCCTTCAGTATTACAGTATAAACATTACCAATATTGAGGCAAATAACAAGGTGAGCAGCGTTCTTCAGAACACCTTGGACAAATACAAGCAGGGTGTTCTGGAGTTGTCCAGACGTTCATCTTTGATTACTCAGCCAATAGATGCTGACAGACTTCTTACAATACGAAGAACCATGAAGCAAATGGCGGCGTCTACCGGTTATTCCGGTGAGCTTTATATACTCGATGGCAGCTTTAATCAGGTTCTGGTTGACACAAGCGAACTTCCTGTGTTTTTGTCGGACGGAGCATATGGAGGGTGGGGGATCCTTCGTGAGATAAGTAATAACCCTCAAAGGGTTACTGTGATGGTCGAAAAGGATGAGGAGAATTATCTATGCATTGGCAGCAGTATACAGAAGGAGGGGGCGCTTATTGGCTATGTAATAGTGCTGATCCCCTCTGACGAGTTTTCTGTGCTTTTAACAAAGGTGTCTCCCCAGACAATTATAGCCGATAGTAATGGCTGGATATATCTTAGCAACAGCTATGAGTTCACTGATGCGCTTGGACGTTTTGACAGAAGTATCGAGGCTGCGGATGGCTTTACAAAGTATAATGGGCGCACATATTACATGACGGGCAGTGCTATTGAGAATAATCTGATAAGGGTGTACACGGTGGCCGAAGAGGGGCGCAGCATGGCCATGTTCACCATGATTATTCTGGTTGTGCTCTTCATCTTCATAGCAATCACGATAATTGTGTATAATAGCAGCAACAGGCTTGCCAGACAGAGCACCAGTGACATCAGAGAAATTGCCGAGGCCTTTGAGCAGGTAAAGGCGGGAAATCTGGAGAAGTACATAAAGACAAGCAGCATTGAAGAATTTCAAAAGATAGGTGAGGCCTATAATATTATGCTAGATGGGCTAAAGGAGAATAAGGAGCTGGTGGAGCGTGTTGCCTTCGCACAGGTGAAGCAGCTAGAGTCACAGTTCAACCCTCATTTTATCTTTAATACCCTTGATAATATCCGTTTCATGGCAATGATCGATACTAAAGCCTCTGATAAGATGATTGTTGCCTTATCCTCAATATTGCGCTACAGTATCAGCAATGCACAGGAAGAGGTTACTGTTTCAGAGGATATGATGTATACGGAGTACTATTTGTCGATTCTTAAAATAAGATTTAACAGAAGATTCACCTATAAAACGGATATTGAAGAGGGGATCGAGGACTGCCTGATTCCTAAGCTAATGATACAGCCCTTGATTGAGAACTCTGTAAAGTATGGTTTCGTGGATAGAGACAGCCTTAGCGTATCGATAAAGGCATACACGGAGGATGACAAACTGATATTTATTTGCAAGGATGATGGAATTGGGATGGATGAAGCTCAGCTGGAGGAGATTAGGAGCAACATTTCACAGCCGGTTAATGTTAGCAGTCACATGGGCATTTACAATGTGCATAGGAGGATAAGGCTTATGTATCGTGAGGGCTATGGTGTCTGGATAGATAGCAAAAAGAATGAAGGCACTGAGCTTACGCTTGTACTACCAAAACAGGCCGCAAAGGAGCAAAGGGATGCTTAAGATATTGATTGCCGAAGATGAGGACATCATAAGGAAGGGGCTGGCATATACCATCGACTGGCTCAGCATGGGCTATGTGATTGTTGGAGAGGCCTCCAATGGTGAAGAGGGCATCGAAAGGATAAAAGAGCTGAAGCCTGATGTTGTTATTGCCGACATTATGATGCCCAAGGTAAACGGAATTGAGATGATACGCCGGGTCAAGGATGAGGTAAAATTCAAAAGCATCATTCTGACCAGCTATGCGGAATTTGAGTATGCAAAGCAGGCAATAGAGCTGCAGGCTTTTGAATATCTTATGAAGCCTGTCAATGTGGATGTGCTCAGGGGGGTTATGATTAAGCTGCGCCAGGAGATAGAGCAGGAAAGAGAGATGGAGCTGCTGCTTGAGCAAAAGAACCAGGGAATGGACATCGCAAGGTTTTCCGCCAGCGAGATATATCACAATCCTTATGTCATTAAGGCAATCGAGATAATAAAGGCACGTTTTGCGCAAAAGATAAGTATTGAAAGCATTTCCGATGAGCTGGGGGTAAGCTCCAGCTACTTGAGCCGCAAATTCAAGGAAGAAACAGGACACACCTATCTTGATTTTGTGAACTCCTACAGGATACAGCAGGCAATAAAGCTATTAGACGAGGGCGTTTACAGAGTTTATCAGGTATCGGACATGACCGGCTTCACCGACTACAAGCACTTCTGCTCGGTTTTCAAAAAATATACCAACTCATCTCCCACGGAGTTTGTCAAAAACAAAATGTGAATAGGACTCCAGATGTGTTATTTCTAGAGTCCTAGATTTTATGCTATAATAATCACTTTAATATTTATTTATTTTTTTTAAGTAACGACATAATAAAACGCACAAGAAGGTATATACCAAATGCCCCTAATGTTAATGCAATTATGTATGCAAAGGTAAAAATTATTTTGTTCATTGTACCTCCAAATTTCATTATAGATTATGAAAGCCCTATGTTAAAAAAAGGTTTTAAATATGACTATTATATCACAATATCGTTGTTCAGGTGTAAAGAAGTATGTCAGGTAAACCGAGGGATATGGATTGTATTCTTTTCACGACAATTTTGCAGAAATCCGGGTATCACTATTCTTTTGTATGCACTAATATTTATATATAAGTAAATATAAAGGGAGGCATTCTAATGAAAATGAAGTATGTATCACGGCTTTTGGTCTTCTTTCTAGTAGCTTCGTTTATTATGACTGGCTGCGCGAACACAGCAGGAAGCTCTGCCGGCAAAAGTGAAGTCGAGAAGATTATTGCAGAAGCTGAAAAACTATCGATGGAGGAGCTTTACAAGAAGGCAGCTGAAGAATCCAATGGCAAGACCATGTATGGTATTGGCAATTCAAGCCGTGGCGCAACAGCCGCAACGAGCTTTATTGAGGAGCTGCAGAAGGTAAACCCTGCATACAACGGTACAATTGAATGGTCTCAACCGAAGAACAACTCTATTTTTACATTGCTCAATGCAGATATAACCAGCTCAACACATACATATTCAATGACACTAATTCAGGATGGTAATCAAATCCAAAGCAAGATGCTTAACACAGGAAATCTGCTCAACTTCATTCCAAAGGACTGGAAAGAGGCTGAGGGCGTTGACGAGAAGGCCGATGGACATCCTCTTACGCTTCAGACACTGAACAAGGTATTTATGTTCAACAACCTTGGCGGCGCTTCATTCACAAACTGCTGGGATTTCGTTTATGAAGGAACAAGACCTATGTACATGGGTGTTGACTCAGAGCCTGTGGGCAAGAACTTCCTTTACATGCTGACTAGTGAAAAGTATTCGACATATCTTAAGAATGCTTATGATAAGCTTGATAGCACAAAACAGGCATATTTCAAGAAGACTATCGATGAGGTTGCAGGCAATGCTGAGAGTCTTGGCTTGAAGGCTGCAAATGCAAAATATGGCCTGGCGTGGATTAAGCTGTGGTGTGAGCAGTACAACGAGCAGACAGATGACGGACCTATATGTAATGAGCTTGTAACCACATCAGCAGTGGATGAGAGCGGATTACTCGTTTACTCTAAACTCCGTTCAGTTGAAGAGTCTGAGACAGCTTCAGTTAATAACATCACAATAGCTGCTTATCAGGATGGCTATGAGGGAATCGGCGGCTATGGATATAAGCATTACCTCCAGGTTGTCAAGACCGCTCCCCTTCCATGGACAGCATGTGCATTCATAGCTCATATGGTAACGACAAAGGAAGGCTTCCATGCATGGGGCAAGGATATGGGCGGCTATAGCGCAAACCCGACGATTAATCAGGATCACTCACAGGACGGCTTTGTTGACGGCGTTGACACCTATCCTGCAAAGAATGATCGCGGATTTGACTGGTGGAGCAGCGAAGACGGCGGTGCGCTTGTATTAGAGGATCCCGCTTACTGCGCGGAGGTTTCCTTCAACATGAGTGACTGGATCGACGTTATTATAGGCAATAAGGCTGCCGCAGCAGAGGAGAAATAATTAAGCTTTTAGATAGGTAGGGCATAAATAATGGGCGCATTTTTGCGCCCTTATTTATAGCCGGAGTGAAGCATATTTATAAGCAAAGCGTAGGGGGGTAGCATGGAACAGGGTATCTTATTGAAGCCGAGCAAAAATAGAATAATCATCAATAAGGTGATTACATTTTTATCAAAGCCACAAAACGTTATATTGACAGTCCTCGGTATCATACTTTCAGTTACAACAATAGCACCTATTATTTCAATAGCAGTCGATACCGTGACGGTTCATCCGGGCTCGATTGATGCACATTTGAGCGGAAAGAGTTCAGGATATACACTCTATAACTGGATTGACTTATTTACAGGCACATTGAGTAGGGAAAACATCTGGAAGCCACTTGGCACAACGCTGCTGCTGGCGATATTAACCTGTATTGGCTCTATCCTATATGGAGGTCTTTTCGCTTATCTTGTGACAAGAACCAATTTGAAATTTAAGCGCTATCTGAGCTCTATATTTATATTTCCATATATCATGCCCCAGTGGACACTGGCGGTTGTCTGGCAGAATTTATTCAACAGTAACGCGGTAACGGGAGGCTCCGACGGACTGCTTGCAGCCCTGTTTAACATAACAATGCCTGCCTGGTGGTGCAAAGGGCTCTTCCCCAGCGTAGTTGTACTGGCGCTGCATTATGCACCGTTTGCCTACATACTCATTGGCGGTATCTTCAAAAATATGGATGCTAATCTTGAGGAGGCAGCTACCATTCTTGACACGCCGAAATGGAAGATTTTCAGCCGGGTTACTCTACCAATGGTATCACCGGCGATACTTTCTACAGTGCTTCTTGTCTTTGGCAGTGCAGTAGGGAGCTATCCGGTTCCCCACTATCTCAACTTAACCACTCTATCGACAAAGTATGTTTCGATGAATGTAAATAGAGCCGGGGAGGCCAGTATTCTAGCTGTAATTATGATGATCATGGGCTTTATTATTCTCATGGTAAATCAGCTTAATACCAGCGGAAGAAAGAGCTATACTACTGTAACGGGCAAATCAGGTCAGATTAGCAAGGTAAATTTGGGCAGAATCGGCAAGTATGCCATAGCAATTATTTTCATTGTCTTGACTACCTTTACCAGCATTTACCCCATCATTTCCTTTGCAATGGAGACCTTCCTCCCCAATCCGGGTGATTACAGCTTCCTCACCTCAGGAAATCTGAACAGTCTAACACTTAAGTGGTGGACTACCTCGGAGAACCTGACTGAAAGCGGAATGTATGGGCAGATGGGTATTTTGTTTAATTCGACCATATGGAATGCCAATAAGGGCACACTTATTGTTTCAGTTAGCTGTTCCCTGCTTGCCGGGACAATTGGCCTGCTGGTAGGCTACAGCGTAAGCAAACACAGAAGAAGCAAGGCCGCAGGCTATGTGAATGCGGTAGCATTCCTTCCATATTTGCTTCCGTCACTGGCTGTCGGTGTCTCCTTCTTCATTTTTGGATCTGCAATGGGTATTTACAATACATACTTGCTGCTCATACTTGCCGGTACTGTTAAGTATATACCCTTTGCCAGCAGGAGCTCTCTAAATTCGATGCTTCAGCTGAGCGGTGAAATTGAGGAAGCGGCGATAATCCAGGATATACCCTGGCATAAGCGAATGGTGAATATTATCATTCCTATCCAGAAATCGTCGATTATAAGCGGGTATATGCTACCGTTCATGACATGCTTAAGGGAATTGACCTTGTTCATGCTTTTATGCTCCCAGAACAAAATAGTGACGACACTGCTGGATTACTTTGACGAGATGGGGCTTTATGCGTTTTCAAGCGGAATCAATCTGATGCTTATTGTTTTTATAATCATATGTAATTCTCTTATGAATAAATTGACCGGAGCAAGTCTTGATAAGGGTATTGGAGGTAATTAAATATGCCGGAAATAGTATTAACTAACTTAACAAAAAGATGGGGAAAGTTTTATGCAGTTGATAATCTTAATCTTGTTATCGATGATAATGCGTTTGTCACATTGCTCGGTCCATCGGGCTGCGGTAAGACGACCACCCTGCGCATGATTGCCGGTCTTGAGACGCCTACGAGCGGTAGAATAACCATCGGCGACACAGTAGTATTTGACAGTGAGCTGGGGATAAACATTCCACCCAACAAAAGGCGGGTGGGATTCCTCTTCCAAAACTACGCTTTATGGCCAAATATGACCGTATATCAGAACATTTCCTTTGGACTTGGGAATGTAAAGGAAGAGGCGCCAACGGTTGATTTCGAGGCAAGGAAGCTTGATGCTCTTATTTATGCGCTTACCAGGGCTAGTGAGGTCTCAAGAATAGTTAATGAATGCATTGACAAAAAGGGAAGGCTGGATGATGACAGAGCGCTTTTGCGGTTGATAGACACCTTTGAGATCTCTGTGTATACAGCTAAGACGCTCATGGACTACAAGCTGCATGAGGCGGATGATGTAAGCAAGGCAGCAGGCGAGATCATTATTAGGCTCAAAGCCGAATTGCAAAATCAATACACGAAACAGAAGGCAGCCGGGTATGAGCTCAATGATAAGCATGAAGTAATGAAAAATGGGCAGGTAGTTAAAAGCGTTAGGAAATATACCAAGGAAGAGATAGACCTGATTGTAAGGCGGGTGTCAAGAATCGTTAAGATAGGCATGTTCATGGATCGCTACCCAAGTGAGCTGTCAGGAGGGCAGCAGCAGCGTGTTGCGATAGCTCGTACTCTTGCGCCTGAGCCGACCGTGCTATTTATGGATGAGCCCCTGTCCAATCTGGATGCAAAGCTTCGTCTGGAGATGAGATCAGAGCTTCAGAGGCTTCACATTGATACAGGAAGCACCTTCATATATGTAACCCATGACCAGATGGAGGCCATGACTCTGGCAACAAAGATTTGTCTTATAGACAACGGTGTCCTTCAGCAGTACGACAAGCCTATGGATGTTTATAACAGACCTAACAACCTGTTTGTAGCAGATTTTGTTGGGAATCCGGCAATCAATTTTGTTGAAGGCAAGGGCAGGCAGGAAGCGGATGGCTCTATTGGCCTTTCCATTTTTGATAACGCGAAGGCGAAATTTGTAGCCCGGGAGCAGCTTGACCTGGCACTTTGGCAAAAGCAGGAGGATGAAGCGGACGAAAGCGCCCGAAATGCTCTAGCTGAAAAGCAGAAGGACAAGAAAAACGTGGAGAAGGAGAATGCCGATGTTACGTTCAAACATCATATTGCTAAGGTCGATGAATTTGAGGCTATCGACGACGAATCGATAGTTACAGACAATGATTTTGTGATCGGCATCAGGCCTGAATTCATTAAGATTGGTGATCAGTGCAGCCTTGAGGGTGAGATTTACAGCTCGATGCCTACTGGCATGGAGATTACAGTAAAAATCAGAATCGGTCAATTCCTCCTCACAGCCGTTGTGTTTGGCGGAGTTTTGTATGAGATAGGTCAGAGGGTTAAGATTGACTTTGAGGGCGATGGTATTATGCTCTTTAGCAGAAAAAGCGGGAGCTTTATAGCACAAGGCTCGCTATTCCTCCAATAGTGGACATATGGCACAGGGTGACACAAGGGAACGACACAAGGAACACGTCTCCCTGTGTCACCCTGTGTGTCAGATGCAGTCATAATTTATGTCCTGAGGTTGACGGTATGAATATTAAGTCTCAGGACGAATTAAAGTGCGTGTATGGCATAAGCATCTATTTTTCAAGGATTTCAAGGTAGGTTTTACCTGACAGCTACAATAGCAGAGCAGCCCCTATTCAGCCTTGCACCTTTCAAAGGCTTTCCAGAATTCGCCCTCGGTGTCTATCAGCCCATCCAGTAAATCATAGCCTATGCTGAATTCCGGGAAGCCGACGGCGTATGCGGCGATCTCGTAGGGCTGGAAGTATATCACAAGAGCATCCTTCTTAACTATAAAATAGTTACTGCTATCAATCCTCTCTATATCATCATAAAGCATACTCTCTCCCGATTCATCAACCATTTCGGCCATCTTACCTCTGACGATTTCGGCCAGCTTATCTTCATAATTGACATCTTTTTTGAACAAATCGCTTAGTGAGTAAAGCTTCCCCGTCCTCAAATTGATATGGTAATCCTTCATTGAAGGCTGTCCATGTGCGGCGCCTATGGGGTAATAGTATCCGTGTTTAGTGACAATCAGCAGGTCCTTGTTTCTTTCGCTGGAGAAGCTTACATCTGTCGTTTCGACGTATAAATCATCTTCCTTGTGCGATGCCTCGCGATCCATTAAGAACTCATCCCGCAGCAATGTGTTGATACCCTTTTGAACCGTCAAATCAGCTATTCCTGCGAGCTCAGGGTAGAATATCAGCATATATCTGTCGGGTCTGAAGGTCTTGTGTTTTATTTCAAGACCACCGTCCAGCTTGATAGTATTATCGGACGCCCAAATCCTTTTGCCCTCCTGAGAGATATAGTAAACATATTCATCTGCATTAACCCTGTACAGCTCGCCGCAAGCGCGTATACTACCTATTCCAGTTGTCTTAGGTATCTTGCCTGCTTCATTGCCCTTGTCATCGACAAGATAAGTACTCCTGTCGTCAGTTACAGATATTAGACCATTTTCAAGCCTTTCCAGGTCGTAAAATTTGAAATCCGTTAGTTGGGTTCCGTTTTTATCGAACAAGGCCTTTGGTAAAAAGTGCTCACCGTAATAGAAGTCTACGGTTTCAGGGACGGCAAATATGCCTCCTCCAAGGTATGTTATCATCGAATACTTTGGTGGTATCACAAACTCTCCCTTCTTATTTATGACGCCAAACATATTTGTATACTCCTGTGACGCGTTGACTATCGCAAGGCCATCTTCGAATCGCTGAGCATCACTGTAAACAGCTTTCAGAAGTATTTTACCATCCAATGTCTTGTATCCATACCTGGTGGTATAGCCACCTGTGTTTTGCAAAAACAAAACTGTATCGTCAGACATGCCAACCACAGTGTCAGTGCCCAAATCCCCGATAAGCTTACCAGTTTTGTCAATTACCCCATGATGCCCGGGGGAGTTCTCAACGATAGCCTTATCATCTACAAATGAATGTGCCCATAAGTAAATGGGCTCAATGACTACCTTACCCTCTTCATTTATGTATCCCCATAGGAAATCGCCATTGTCTGTTTTTTTGCTAAAGGCGGACAGGCCACAGCTTGCCTCTTCTATATTACCTTCAGTCCGGAATAATTCCCTACCCTGCCCATCCAGTAGGATGCTGTTTCCCATATTGTCAAATGCTATCCTTTTATTCCCCGAAGAAGAAAAAAGAGAAAGGTATTGGGGCTCAATAATCGTCCTGCCTGATTTATCAATTAGTCCCCACAAGCCGCTTTTGAATACGTTGGCCGTGCCATTTTCCAGAAAGTCGCCTGCGTCGTCATACTCCGGAGCTATTACAAAGACTCCATCGCCATTGATATAGCCCCACTTCTTTACATGCCCCTCCATGAGGTATGCGGGATAAAGCTCCTGCTGCATATCTATCAAAGTACCATTTCCTGTGATGTCTTCAACGATACCCGGCTTCGTACTGCCGCCTTCGGCTACATCTGCACCTGAGCCGGCCTCTGTATTGGTTCCAGCGCCTATATCAACTGACTGAACATCCCCGGAGGCAGGTACATTTGCGCTGCTGCCTGCACAGGAGGTCAGTAGTATTGCAGTAATGATTAGGACTAATAAAATCAAAACCCCTCTTCTCATAATATTCATATCGATCGATCCTTCCTTTTAGAATGAGCCCGTCGATTCGTTTATGTTTTAGACATATATTATTGATATTTTGTTTCAGCTTTTGTTTTGCTTTCCTTTTCTTCTATATTCTCTTGGGGTCATACCGGTATACTTTAGGAATAGACGATTAAAGGAACGCGTGGAATTGAAGCCTACGGCATAGGAGACCTCGGTAATGCTCATGTCCTGGCTTGCTAAAAGCTTGCAGGCATCTGATATCCGGAGCGTTCCGACATACTCGCTAAATCCCATATGTAGCTTTTCGCAGAAGAGATGTGAAATATAGGATCTGCTGATATGCAAGGCCTGCGCAATTGTTTCGAGCTTTATGTTTTGCGTGTAATTCTCGGAGCAGAAGTTCAAGACGGCCTTTATCGTATCTCCATCGGATGATTTCGTTTCCTTGAACTGGACTTCCTGAAAGAGCTCGCCAAGCAACGACAAAAAATAACCCTTGATGAGATTGTCGTAATAGGCGGGCTTCTTTTTGTGTGTTTCAACTATGCTGTCTATCAGAGGAAGTATTCTTTTGTTATCAGAGGCGTTCTTTATTACCGGTGAAATCGGAAGCTTATACTTAAAAATGTTTTGAAATTCCGGACATAGATCCCGGGGGAATATGCTCAAAAAGCAGTTTTCCCGGCCAATCTTTTGATATTGATGTATTTGGTTAGGGAATACGATTATGGCATCACCGGTACTGGCAACATACTCCAGAGAATCTACCAGGACCTTTACGCGGCCATCTATCATATACACAAGCTCAATGTGATTATGCAGATGCGCACCAAAGGCTAAGCGGTCATTATATTCAGCAAGTATTGATAGTCCCTTGTTCTCATAGAAAAACCTCATAGATAACTCCAGCCTGACTTAATTAATATTAAATACAACAATATTTGTCTGATTCTAACTATGTTTTGACTTGTATCATAACACTTTTTATCCTAAAATACAATTAAGGTTTACACTATTGCATATATTTATTAAGGAGGCACTATTTATGTCATTATCTACTTCATTTCCAATCGCACTGCAGCTGTATTCCGTCCGAGACGAGCTGGAAAAGGACTTTGTGGGGACGCTTAAGAAAACAAAAGAACTCGGGTATGATGGGGTAGAGTTTGCAGGTCTTTACGGCCACGAACCGGCACAGGTCAAGGATATCCTCTCGCAGATAGGCCTGGTTCCATTGTCGGCACACGTCCCATTTCTTGACCTTATAGCCGACCCCGATAAGGTAGTGGGAGAGTATGCTGAGATAGGCTGTAAATATATTGTGATTCCTTATCTTCTACCCGAGTATCGTCCCGGAGAGGAAAAATTTCAGGAAGTGATATCAGGAGCTCAAATTATTGGCGAAGCAGCGAAAAAAGCCGGGCTGACATTGCTTTACCACAACCATGATTTTGAATTTAAGAAAATTGGCGGCATATATGCCTTGGATATTCTTTATAACAAGGTACCAAGCGATTTGCTGAAAACTCAAATAGATACCTGCTGGGTAGGTGTTGCAGGCGAAGATCCAGCGGAATATGTCAGGAAGTATAGCGGTCGTGCGCCTGTTGTCCATCTCAAGGATTATGTGATGCCGGGTAAGAACCCTCAGAAAATGTATGACCTGATTGGCATAGAAGATGAGAAAAAGGATTATAAGGCGGGGGATGCTTTCGGTTACCGTCCGATTGGACTTGGCGTACAAAACTTCTCAGAAATTCTTAAAGCCTGCAAAGATGCAGGTACCCTGTGGGTTGTTATAGAGCAGGATGAACCGTCAATGGGCAAGACCTCCTTTGAATGTGCTGAGATTAGTATTAAGCAATTAAAGAGCCTATAAAAGAAATATATAGAAGAAATATATTGAAGAAATGCGTATAAGAAATTGCTAATAAGGAGATGAAGTGATGTCAGACACAGTATTAAATCAATTTGCACCACCTGTTGAAGAAGAGGATATTATCGATATTAAAGAGAAATTGAAATTCGGAATCGTTGGAACCGGATGGATTGCAGAAGCACATGTGGAAAGCCTGAAACAGATGCCTGATGTCGAAATTGTTGCAGGCGCAGATTTAGTGGAAGGCAAGGCAGAGAAGTTTTTCAAAAGGTATGGGGTGCCAAATGTCAGGTGTTATCCCGACCATAAAGCTATGCTCGAGGCGGAAGACCTGGACGCAGTTTGTGTGTGCACATATAATACCACACATGCACAATGTACTATCGATTCTTTGAAAAAGGGCGTTAACGTATTGCTGGAAAAGCCCATGTGTGTCACTATTGAAGAGGCCGCAGATATTATCCGCGCTGAAAAGGAAAGCGGAAAGCTTCTATCCATTGGCTTTCAGCCTCGCATGGACGATAACATGAAGATGATCAAGAAAATCGTGCAGTCCGGCGAGCTTGGCAAGATTTATTATATTCAAACCGGCGGCGGCCGCAGAAGGGGTATTCCAAATAGCACCTTTATCGAGAAGAAAACGGCGGGAATTGGCGCTCTGGGAGATATCGGCTGCTATTCTCTTGACATGGTTCTCAATGCTATTGATTACCCGAAGCCGCTTACCGTATCGGGCTATAAATCCAATTTTTTCGGAACTAATCCTAAATATAATAATCCACAGGATGCCGCGAGGTTTGATGTGGATGATTTTGCGGCGGCATTTATCCGTCTTGAGGGCGATATTGTGCTGGATTTCAGGATTTCATGGGCAATGCATCTGGACACGCCCGGTGATACAATTATTTTGGGCACAGAGGGTGCGCTCAGAATTCCGTCCACCGAGTGCTGGAATGGCTCAGTGGGAGGGCCCATGAAGCTCTACAAGGACCTAGCAGGCCAACAGGTTGAGGTTGAAATACCGCTATGTCATGATGATAGCTCCGGAGGCCTCTTCTACAAGAAGCTGCGCTCCTTTGCCGATGCCATAAGAAATAAGGCTGAGGCTCCTGTGCCGACAAGTCAGATTTTTTACAACCAGGCGATTCTCGATGGTATCATGAAATCAGCACAGCTGGGTCGGGAGATTGAAATAGTGCTTCCTCAGATATAAGCAGGGAAAGGACATCTGGCCTTTACAGGCAGGCGGCGGCAGATATAAATTTTCATCTTGCCAGGCAAAATGAATAGGGGCATACTTACCAGTGGACGACCGCAAAAAGTTGTCCACTTCTTTTATCCTTTTGGCTGAATACGCAACCGGTTATAAGCCAATACTTTGTTGATTTCTATTTATAAACCATAGGAATATGATAGTGCCCGTCTAGACTTAACGGCTTCTATGTGCTAAAATCTTTGGAGACACTATTGTAAGGCGTATGGAGGAAACACATATGAATCAGCTATATGCGTCGGATGGTAGCTTATTTTGCAGATTCCGGCGCACTTTTATTGGTGACCGCACATTTTATAAAAAAGTACTGACACTTATAGTTCCGCTTATTATCCAGAACACAATTTCAACCTTTGTCAACCTGCTCGACAATATAATGGTGGGACAGGTGGGAACAGCGGAAATGTCAGGCGTTGCAATTGTAAACCAGCTCTTGTTTGTGTTCAACATAACTATCTTTGGCGGTTTAGCGGGCGCAGGCATATATGGCGCACAGTTTTATGGCGCAGGCGATAATGAGGGGCTACGAAGCACATTCCGCTTCAAGCTTTTAATGTCAGCGCTTACGCTAGTGGCAGGGATTGCTATATTTTTGACCGGCGGGGGAAGCTTGATCTCCCTCTACTTGACCGGAGATGGCAGCGCAGCCGATGCAGCGGCTATACTAGGATTCGGACAAGAATACTTAATCATTATGATTTGGGGGCTGTTGCCATTCGCAATGACTCAGGTTTATAGCAGCTCGCTGCGCGAAACGGGCGAAACAGTGTTGCCCATGAAAGCAAGTATAGCGGCGGTACTCACAAATCTCTGCCTCAACTATATTTTGATATTTGGAAAGCTTGGCTTCCCAGCACTCGGTGCCGCTGGTGCCGCTATTGCTACAGTTATTTCACGATATGTAGAGCTTTCGATTATTGTTGTATACACTCACCGGCATACAATCAGGTTTCCTTTCATTAAAGGGATATACAAGTCGTTTAGTATTCCACGCAGCCTTTTTATGAGGATAGCCAAGAAGGGGATGCCATTGCTGGCCAATGAACTGCTCTGGTCACTGGGAATGACTACACTGATGCAGATATTTTCAACATCAAGCTTGAGTGTCGTGGCAGCACTTAACATATCAAGTACGACAACGAATTTATTCAATGTGTTCTTCATAACTATGGGTACTGCTGTTGCAGTCATGGCCGGGCAAGCTCTTGGGGCTGGTGATATTGCACGTGCCAAGAGTGTGGTATGGAAGCTGATATTTTTCAGCGTCTGTGTATGCATTTTGATGGGTGGAATACTGGCATCCTTGTCGCCTTTTATTCCCTATATCTACAACACAACCGATTCGGTGCGCCAATTGGCGACCCACTTTATGATAACAAGTGCTATTTTTATGATAGTAAATGCGACATCCCACTGCTGCTACTTCGCTCTTCGCTCAGGGGGGAAAACCTTTATTACCTTCCTGTTTGATAGCGTGTACATGTGGACAATAGGTGTGCCCTTTGCATATGTGATCACAAATTTCACAAAGCTGAGTATTTATCAAATATATCCGATGAGCTATCTGACAGAATTAGTCAAGTGCACATTCGGGCTTCTAATGGTGCGCACGGGCATATGGGCACAGAATATCGTTGCTGATAGTGTTTCGGACCCAAGCGAGAAGATATCAGCCGGTAATAAACACACTGGTGATGATTTGGCAGCAAGCGAGGCAGAATGAGGAATCAGCCGGCTCAATGAGGAATTAATAGAAGTATTCTCTCAAGCCTTTTGTAATGTCCACGGCTTTTGGGGGACAGCCTGGTATGCAGTGTGAAAAGCCCTTCGTACAACTGCCAATGCCAAGACCCTTACCTTTACTG
>JAAYBT010000235.1 GCA_012730015.1 Clostridiaceae bacterium | reverse complement strand
CAGACCTCATGCCAGTCGGCATGCAAGACAAGCTGCACCGTTGCAAATCAGAAGTGCGAAAACAGATAAGCAAAATTACACGACTGAAATCATAACAGCGGGGGGGCTACCCCCCGCTGTTAATATGTTAACTATAAGTGAGGAGCCGTCGATGATTCATATATTCAAGATGCACGATACAAATATTGTCCTGGATGTTAATAGTGGAGCCGTCCACATTTTAGACGATTTGGCTTATTCGATTCTAGAACAGTTCACGAATGGACTTCCGGATGAGGCTGATTTAATGGGAAATGCAATGATTAGGAAGCTTATTGGTGAGCATGGCGAGGATGAAGTCCTGGGAGTATTTAGTGAGCTAAAAGAGCTAAAGAATATGGGGCAGCTTTTTTCGGATGATCCCTATGAGGATTATTTTTCCAAACAGGCACAAGCACACGAAAGTCAACCGATTGTCAAAGCATTATGCCTGCACATTGCACACGACTGTAACCTAAGATGCAGATATTGTTTTGCGTCAACTGGTGATTTCGGGACTAAAAGATCCCTAATGTCTGCGCAAACCGGTAAGAGGGCAATAGATTTCCTGATTGAAAAATCTGCGTCAAGGCGAAATCTGGAGGTGGACTTTTTTGGAGGAGAGCCTCTACTCAATTTCGAAGTAGTGAAGGAAATCGTCCTTTATGCATTGGAAAGGGAGAAGGAAACCGGAAAAAACTTCAGATTTACAATCACGACAAATGCCGTTCTGCTAAATGAAGATAATATGAAGTTCATTAACGAGCACATGGGCAATGTGGTCCTTAGTATAGACGGAAGGCCTCAGGTCAATGATGCAATGCGCTTTAGAGTAGATGGAAGAGGGACCTACGCTGATATATTGCCCAAAATCATGGAAATGGCTGCTTCCAGGAAGCAGGATAATTATTATGTTAGGGGAACCTTCACCCGTGAGAATCTCGATTTTTCCAGGGATGTTATCCATTTGGCCGATCTTGGGTTTAAGCAGATTTCTATTGAGCCGGTTGTTGCTGCGAAAGAGAGCGGTTTTGACATCAGGCAGGAGGATCTGCCTACTTTGTTTAGGGAATATGAAAACCTGGCACTCGAATACGTGAATCGCTACAGGGATGGTAATGGATTTAACTTTTTCCATTTCATGATGGATTTGGATCAGGGCCCTTGTGTCATCAAGAGGATGAAGGGCTGCGGATCCGGTAACGAGTACCTGGCAGTTACTCCGGAAGGGGATTTGTATCCATGCCATCAATTTGTCGGAATGGATCAGTTTCTAATGGGAAATGTTAATCTGAGCAAGGATGTCAACATGGAAATACATCAGATGTTTGTCAAACATAACATATACACCAAGCCTGAATGCGGCAGGTGCTGGGCAAAGTTTTTCTGCAGCGGCGGATGCGCAGCTAATGCCTGGCAGTTTAATAATTGCCTTGATAAGCCATATGATATAGGCTGTGAGCTGGAAAGAAAGAGGCTTGAATGCACATTGTGGGCCAAGGCTGTTGAATTTCAGGAAGAATAGTGAGGAGATGAATATATGGTAACCTTTCATGACATTAAAAAAAGCGAAGAGGTTAAAACATTTTTATCAATTGCTGAAACGCAGATGAGGGTATTAGGATATACAGAGCATTCATTCAGGCATGTAGGTATTGTTTCGAGTACGGCCGGAAACATTATGGAGGAGCTGGGCTTTTCTGAAAGAGAAGTGGAGCTGAGCAGGATAGCGGGTTATCTTCACGACATCGGCAATGCGGTTAATAGGGCTGACCATGCCCATACCGGAGCTATTTTGGCTTATCAGATGCTCACTGGTATAGGAATGGATTGCAAGGAGGCTGCGGAAATAATGATGGCTATAGGCAATCATGATGAACTCACGGGAACGCCGGTCAGCAATATATCTGCCTCACTTATATTGGCTGATAAGTCGGATGTACACAGAAGCAGGGTTAGAAATACCGACCTTGCACACTTTGACATTCATGACAGGGTTAATTACGCTGTTGAAAGATCTGTTATTTCCGTCAATAGTGAAGAGAAGACGGCGAATCTGGTTCTGAAGATCGACACTGAAATCTGTCCAGTTATGGACTATTTCGAGATATTCCTGGGAAGAATGACCATGAACCGAAGAGCAGCCGCTTTTTTAGGATTGCAATTTCAATTGTTTATTAATGATTCTAAACTAATTTGATATTTTAAGGCATCGAATTTAGAGCAGAACAAATTCATAATAGAATGAGTTAATAGCGTCAGAATTTATGAATTGTTTTTTGATATGAAGAATGGTATATTGTATAAATGCGAATAAAAAGCAATGTTAGTTATGAGTTTATTGCCTCATAAGAATAAGCGCAGAGGAGTTAATGCATGCGGGCATTCCAATTAACTAAAAACACAGTATGCTTTCGGGCTATATTATTTACCCTTATTTGCATGCTATCTTTCTCGCTGTTGTCAAATACTTATAGTGGCTTGCTTATGCAGAATCCTCAGATGCCTGATATGAAAAAGGATCCTATTTTCTCAAGCGGCATCGGTAAACTACATCAGTATCCTTTGGCTGATATCTTTGCACAGCAAACTTTTTTTTATCAAAAGTCTCAGCAACTACTAAGTTCGGAGAATAACAGCTTCGCGACCTACTTTCATAGACCGGTATATGGCTTGCTTGTTCGTACAACGGTTAGGTTTATATTGCTATCTAGTCAACTATTCAAATTCAAAACCAATAGCTTTCTAATTACTCTCTATTGTCCTAATGCACCACCCTGTATTTTTTCCTAAAGCTGTTTAACATTATTTTAAGAAGAGAAGGTGTTATAAATCATGAATACTTTGGCAAGTAAAAAGGGAACCTTTTTTGCTGTTTTACTAATAATACTTTTAGTCGCATATGTAGCGCTTTTTGGGCTCGATATAGGCACGCTGCATTTGAAAAGTGCCTCAGAGATGCGCTTTGGAATTGATATCAGGGGCGGAATAGATGCTGTCTTTGTGCCTAAGGATTTAGGCCGTAGCCCAACCGAAGCAGAACTAGAAGCCGCACGTGCCATTATTGAGACACGACTGGACCAGAATAAAATTTTGGACCGTGATGTAACTATCGATAAAGAGATTGGTTGCATTTTTGTTAGGTACCCTTGGAAATCGGATGAAACTGACTTCGATCCGGAAAAGGCAATTTCTGAATTAGGCTCTATGGCGCGTCTTACCTTCAAGGACCCCGATGGTAAGATTGTAATGGAGGGAAAATATGTAGATTGGGCTATGCCCGGCGTCGACCCCGAAAATCCGGATTCATATGTGGTAAGGTTGTCCTTAAAGCCTGAGGGAAGAAAGATGTTCGCGGAAGCCACGGGAAGACTTGTTGGACAAAAAATTGCTATATATCTGGATGAAAGTATGATTTCGGATCCAATCGTTCAGACAAAAATCGATTCTGATGAAAGCTATATCAATAGGATAGGGAGCTTGGAAGAGGCTAAGACTCTGGCGAATCAAATAAACTCAGGTGCATTACCCTTTGCTTTAGTTACTGAGAATTACAGTGCCATAAGCCCTTCTCTGGGAAGTAACGCTCTTGAGATTATGATATTGGCGGGTATTGTAGCATTCATAGCAATCTGTGTAGCCCTAATCCTATACTATCGTCTATCTGGCGTTATTGCAGCTATTTCGCTTCTGCTCCAGCTGACAGGACAGCTCATTTTACTAACCTGGCCCCAGTTCTCAATAACCCTGCCGGGTATTGCTGGTATTATCCTATCCATTGGCATGGGCGTAGATGCGAATGTAATTGTCTCAGAGAGGATTCGTGAGGAGCTCAAAAGTGGAAAGACTATGCTAGCCGCTGTTGCTTCAGGCTTCAAAATGGCATTCTCGTCAATCTTTGATGGTAATATAACCGTATTAATTGTCGCATTTGTGATGATGAAATTCGGATCTGGTGCAATTCTATCCTTCGCCTTTACGCTTCTGTTTGGTATTATTATGAACTTTGTTGCCGGTGTTGCTGCGACCAAGCTGATGACAATGTCTATCATACAGAATAATTGGTTGAGAAAGCCATCCTTCTTCCTGAGCAAGCGCGCTTTGGCCAAGAAGGAAGTAAAGGTGTACCCATTTTATAGTAAACGAAAGATCTATTATGCTATTTCAGGAATTATTTTAGCCTTTGGTCTTATAATGACCATTATAAACGGGGTTAACCTGGATATTCAGTTTAAGGGCGGTGCTATCCTTAAATATGCAATGTCTGAAGCAACCGAATTTGACCCTGATGATGCAGCTGATTTAGTAGAAAGAACCTTGAATGGGCGCATCGCGACAGGACAGATCACTGAAGATTTTGCCACAGGTGAAAAGCGTCTGGTTATAAGCATGGCAGGAGATCAGACTTTGAGCAACGAGGAACTGAGTCTCATAAATGATACATTACAGCAGGAGTTCCCTGAGCAAAATTTTAAAATAGACAGTACAAACAATGTTTCTCCATATTTCGGGAAAAAGTTTTTGAAGAATGCTGTTATAGCCATTGCTCTTTCTGCCGTGCTTATCATTTTATATGTCTGGTTTAGCTTCAGAAAGATTCATGGACTGTCTGCGGGTGCGATGTCCTTGGTAGCCTTGCTTCATGACGTTCTTATCGCATTCTTTACCTTTACCATATTTCAGATTCCGATTGGTGATACCTTTGTAGCTGTGGCATTATCAATCTTGGGCTACTCCATTAACGATACAATAGTCATTTACGATCGAATAAGGGAGAATTCCCGTGGAGCTAAAAAGATGCCAATCGAGGATATAGTTGATAAAAGTGTATCACAGAGCTTCACAAGGTCCTTGAATACAAACTTTGCAGTTTTCATGAGTTTAGCTATTTTGTATGTGTTTGCCGCACTCAATGGCCTGGAGTCAATTGTAAGCTTTGCATTACCCATGGCTATCGGATCAATAAGCGGATGTTATTCAACTATATGTATAGTTGGTCCGCTTTGGGCTTCATGGCAAAAGCGTAAGCAGACACGTCTTCTGGCTGCAAAATCCGAAAACTAAGCCATCCCTGTGCTTGGTAATATTGATACCAAAAAGCCGGTACTGTAATGTGCCGGCTTTTTAAGTAGTAGGCATTAAGAGGCTTGGAAGCAGGAAGCAAAAATTGATATTATTGCTCCATAAAGGTAAAATATATAGTAGAAATAGAAGTGATAATAAATAAACAGGAGGGGCTTTGATGGAAACATTTTACTATCCGGTGGTTGTGGTGGAAAATGCAGAGGAGCTTGAAATAGTTACAGGGTACTGTCAGGAATGCAAAATCAGCTTTCAGTTTCTAGATAACGACCTAAACAGTTTCCCTGCGCATATTCTGCTTTATTGTGATAAAGATGATTTTGAAATGTTTACCGAAACAGTGTAGGTTCTGATTTCTATTTTTTGAAAACAAAGTCCATAATTAGTCCACCGATGATTGCTTCTGCACCCAATGTAAAGCTTGTTTTCACAACCTCTTTGGATACCATGTCCGAAAAAGAGTTATATGGGAGTATCGTATTGTTGAGTATGACTAAAACAGCTCCAATAGTAAAAAGTGCTGCAGATATAAGGCTACCATACTTGATAATAGCCAATGGGAGTTTATGGATACCATTGAAAGCGGTCAATATTTTCTCAATATTTTTTGTACGTTCTGACTGATTGAACTGCATGACCTTACACCCCTTCTATGTGTTGTAATAAAGCATTGTGACTACTATGTTAACATAACAAAGGTGATTGCTTCAAGTTCTAATGTTTACCAAAGGGATGAGATGTGCTGTTTATATGATGCATCACCAGATGACTTGCCAGTGGTACTAGGTATAATTCATATCTAATATTAACTTAGCAGTAAAAGTATGTTAGTATTATATTATTAATGCAATTTAAAACATTACAATGGAGAGTGCCTATGAGGAAAATGTTTGTAAGTGCGTATGAATGCAAACCAGGGATGAGGATTGCAGAAGATATTTACAATGAATACGGCGCTATTATTATTGCAGAAAATATGATTCTTGATGACTATATCATAATGCGTATACAGGAAATGGGCTTTACTAGGGTAAAGATATATGAGACTAGTGAAGAGATGGTTCCTGTTGGCAAAACTGAACTATTCAAGGCGCAATATAATGAGAATGTTGATAACTTCAAGGGTATACTCCACGATATTTCAGAAGGTAAAGACATAGATTCCAAAAGAGTTAATGAAGCTACCAATTCAATTATTTTGAGGATTAATGAGAACAGAGATATTGTTAATGCCGTTAATGAAATGCGCAATTCTGATGAGTATCTGTATTCACACAGTATCAATGTTTCGCTTCTTTCAATGTTAATTGGAAAGTGGCTTAAGCTTGACTATAAGAGCATAAAGTCTCTTGTGACCTCTGCTTATTTGCACGATATTGGCATGGTCAAAGTACCGGCTGAGATTGTCAATAAGCCTACTTCACTGACGGCTGAAGAATATGATGAAGTAAAGATGCACTGCCAGTATGGTTTTAAAACCGCCGAGACGATGCAAGATATGAATGATGATATCCTTAAGGGGATATTAATGCATCACGAGAGAGAGGATGGCTCAGGATATCCCTTTGGACTAAACAGCAAGCAAATACATGATAACGCAAAGATTATTGCGGTAGCGGACATATATGACGCAATGACCTCTAAAAGAGTCTATAGGAGAAGGATTTGCCACTTTGATGTTATAGAATGCATTCAAAGGGATTATTTCAGAAAGCTGGATCAACATATTGCAGGCATTTTTCTTAATAATATAGCATCCTATTATATTGGAGAGTTTGTTAAGCTCAATACAGGTGCCATAGGAGAAATCGTACACATAAATCAAAACAATATATCTAAACCCATAATAAGGTCAAATGATGTTTACATAGACCTTTCAAAGGAAAGAAGTATTAGTATTGTTGAACTGGTTTAGAACAAATTTGCGATAAAAGTAGTTATAAAGCGACGGCTTATTAGGTAAAAAGCCGTCGCTTTTATTTATTGCTGTCGAATAGCGGTGGTTTTTACAGAAAACACACGAAACATTTATGTAGGACAAGTGGTATAAATAAGTTATAATATCAAAGTAAACTTTTTATTTGAAGGAGGTAGACGATAGACATGAACAGGTTTTTTGAGAGGCACGTTGAGATTGTACTAAATGACAATAGTCAGATACCCGAAGCTACGCTGGACCTCGATTACTATTTATTAGAAAGTGAGCGGAAAAGACAGATAGTGAAATGCATTGATGAAGTTAGCGGAAATGTAATTACCAAAAATGAAATATGTAAGTCTTATGGAGTAGAAGTTGTCAAGAGGCAAGCTGGTGCTCCTGATGAAAAAGAAGGTTTTGAGGATGTTTTTCAAAGCAAAGAAAAAGCTCTAAAATTAGTCCGGATGCTTGCCGATCATACTGTTACCCCTTCTACATTAGCATATGTTTTAGATGATTTAATTGGGATATAAGAAATATATTTTTAAGAAGGAAAACTGAAGCTTCTCCTAGAATATATACATAGAAAGAATAAAAGTCTCATCTCAGTACTACTTGAGATGAGCTTTTGTTTTGAAGGAAACAGGCACAAAAGTTATTTAAAAAGAAGGAAAAAGAGTAATTGTGTCGAACATGTAATAAAGTATTTTGCTCAAATAAACCGTATATAGGGGTAGGGGTAACAATAGTATTGATGAATACAGTGTCGTGTTGAAGAATGAAGCCTAAAAGGCAATTTGAAGGATGATGGTTGTTTATTAGATATTCAGATGAGCTTATAGAAGAGATTAGAATAAATAATGATATTGTTGATGTCGTTTCTGAATATGTCAGGTTGGAAAAGCGAGGAAAGAATTATTTTGGGCTATGTCCCTTCCATCGTGAGAAAACACCTTCCTTCAGCGTCGAAGATGTAAAACAGATTTTTTATTGCTTCGGCTGTGGCAAGGGAGGTAATGTATTCCAATTCATCACACTTGCAGAGAAAATTGATTTCATTGATGCTGTACGTCACCTTGCCGACAGGGCAAAAATTGAGCTTCCGGAGAGTGATGATGCGGAGGAAGTAGCAAGGGCGAGGCAGAAGCAACAGGTTTCAGAGATAAATTTATTAGCTGCGAGATATTATAATGACGTATTTAATTCTGATAAGGGCACAGTTGCCAGAGATTATCTCAAGAGAAGAGATATTTCTGTTAGTACAGCTAAGAAATTTGGGCTCGGGTATTCACCTGATCAATGGGACAGCTTATATGAGCACCTGAAAGCAAGCGGCAGCAACGATGAGCTGATGCTAAAGAGCGGATTGATACAGAAAAGTGCTAAAGGGCAATTATATGACCGGTTTAGGGGCAGGCTCATGTTCCCGATATTTGATGTAAGAGGCCTTGTAATTGGTTTTGGTGGAAGAGTTCTGGATGATTCACTGCCGAAGTACATGAATTCTCCGGAGACGGTTGTTTACAACAAAGGCAAGCACTTGTATGCTTTAAACTTTGCAAAAAATGCTGACAGTGAAAAATTAGTTGTGGTTGAAGGCTATATGGATGTTATATCTTTATATCAGAGTGGGATAAATAATGTAGTGGCTTCTTTAGGTACCGCCTTAACGGAAAGCCAGGGTCGCTTATTGAAGAAATACGCTCAGGAGATTGTTATATCCTATGATTCGGATAAAGCCGGACAAGCTGCGACCCAACGCGGACTTGATTTACTAAATAGTATCGGCTGTAATGTAAAGGTGCTAACGGTGCCGGACGGAAAGGATCCGGATGGTTTTATACGAAAAAGCGGGCCTGATAGCTTTAAAAGACTAATTGAGGGATCATTAACACTGATTGAATACAAGATCAGGGTTTTGAGACAAGGGCATGATTTATCGACTACCGATGGCAAAATTGCATTCCTGAATAAAGCAGCTTTAGTTTTAGCAAAGGTAGATAATGCAGTTGAACGGGAAATGTACATAAAAAAATTATCTGCAGAATATGAAATATCGGAAGAGGCAATGCTTTCTGAAGTATTGAGGCGGACAAGGCGTTCTAGTGCGTCATCCGGGAAAAGCCTAAAGATAGCAAATGCCGTTGAAGCAGCAAGAAAGTCAGCGGCGCCTGTAGATGAAGTTCAGGAGAAAATTTTGCAGAGCGAGCGTTTCATCCTGTCGTTACTATGTGTTGACAACAGTATATATCCTGTTTTAAAGGAGCATTTTAAGGTTAATGAGATAACAGGGGATGAAAACAAGAGGATTGCGCAAATCATATATACTAAGCTAAATGAGCGGAAGGATTTTACTCCAGCTGAATTAATGAACGTAGTTTCATCACAGGAAGCAGGTGAGTTTGCCAGAGTTTTGAAGGAAGAATGCCACTGTGATGATAATTCAAAGGCAGTATTGGGTAAAATTAAGGAGATTGGAATACTTAAAGCAGAGAGAAGACAAAAGCAAGTGTTAGAGCTTCTGAGAAATACTGAGAACCTGTCAAAAGGAGATGTTGACAAATTAAAACTGGAGTTAAGAGATTTGATACTAAAGATAAAGAACATGAAAGATATGCCAATATAAAATAAAGAAAGGAGGGGCAATAAATGAATAAGGTTGCTAACAATTTGGGTGGTAACAACAGAAAGTCCATACTGAAAGATTTAGTCGATAAGGGTAAGTCTAAAGGTATGCTTACTTATAAGGAAATCATGGACGCTTTCGAGGAAGTGGAATTACAACCAGATCAGATAGAAAAGATATATGAAACCTGTGAAAACATGGGCATTGATGTTGTAGGTGATATAGATGCCGAAGTAAAGGAACTGCAGGAATCTGAAGAAGAGGTTGATTTAACGCTTCCTGAGGGTGTTACTATTGATGATCCTGTCAGGATGTATTTGAAGGAAATAGGAAAGGTGCCCCTGCTGACTGCTGAAGAGGAAGTTGAGCTTGCAATCAGAATGGAGAAAGGCGACAACGAAGCTAAGAGGAAGCTGGCAGAGGCAAATCTGAGACTTGTTGTAAGTATCGCTAAGAGATATGTAGGCAGAGGGATGCTATTTTTGGACCTTATACAGGAAGGTAACCTGGGACTGATTAAGGCCGTTGAAAAGTTTGATTACACAAAGGGCTTCAAGTTTAGCACCTATGCCACGTGGTGGATTAGGCAGGCTATAACTAGAGCAATCGCTGATCAGGCAAGAACAATCAGGATTCCCGTGCATATGGTTGAAACAATAAATAAGCTGATTAGGGTTTCCAGACAGCTGCTTCAGGAGCTTGGACGTGATCCGACTCCCGAAGAGATTGGTGCCGAAATGAATATGACTGTTGAAAAGGTTAGGGAGATCATGAAAATTTCTCAGGAGCCGGTTTCTCTTGAGACTCCGATTGGTGAGGAGGAGGATAGTCATCTGGGCGATTTCATTCCTGATGATGATGTGCCTGCACCTTCTGAAGCAGCGGCATTTACATTGTTAAAGGAGCAATTGCTGGGAGTGCTTGACACCTTGACGGCAAGAGAGGAAAAGGTATTGAGGCTTAGGTTTGGACTTGATGACGGGAGAGCCAGAACGCTTGAAGAGGTTGGCAAGGAGTTCAACGTTACAAGGGAAAGAATACGGCAGATAGAAGCCAAAGCATTAAGAAAGCTTAGACATCCGAGTAGAAGTAAGAAGCTGAAGGACTATTTGGATTAATAGTGGCGAGAGAAATATTTTTCATTTATCACTTGACCTGAGCTATTCATCCAAGTATAATGTTATTTGTTTCGTTCCTCAATAGCTCAGTCGGTAGAGCATGCGGCTGTTAACCGCAGGGTCGTAGGTTCGAGTCCTACTTGAGGAGCCACAAGGGCCTTTAGCTCAGTTGGTTAGAGCAACCGGCTCATAACCGGTTGGTCCGGGGTTCGAGTCCCTGAAGGCCCACCACACCTTTTTCAGAAGCAAAGCGAATGAAAAGAGGTAGCATTATTTAACTTTTGCGAAGCAAAAGTATAAAAGACACCGTCCTATTCGGAGGGTGTCTTT
>JAAYBT010000027.1 GCA_012730015.1 Clostridiaceae bacterium | reverse complement strand
TTGTCTAGATTAATGATTACTTACCCGGATAGCGTAAAGTAACTTATGAAAAATCACCCATAGTACTATTAGGACAGAATTACAAGGAGGCTAAGCATATGGAAAGAAAGATTAGTCAGCAGGTTAATGGATATAGAACACAGGATGGTGCGGGAGTGAATCTGGTTAGAGTATTAGGAGGCGGAACAGTTTATGAATATGATCCGATTTTGATGCTTGATTCCTTTGACAGCACAAACCCCGATGATTACACGGCGGGCTTTCCCATGCATCCCCATAGAGGCATAGAAACAATTAGTTATTTATACCGCGGCTATATGACCCACAAAGACAGCCTGGGAAACGAGGACACTATTGGAGACGGGGAAGTCCAGTGGATGACGGCGGGCTCCGGCATTCTACATGAAGAAAAGCTGCCGGCGGCGGAAAGATTGCTTGGGGTACAGCTTTGGCTCAACCTACCTGCTAAGGACAAAATGGTTGCTCCGGCATATCACAGCATCAAGAATTCCGAAATTAAAGAGATTGAATTTGAGACGGGAAAGCTGAGACTGCTTGCAGGTGAATTCAAAGGAACAAAGGGGTATTCGGGGAAATATTTGCCCTTGGACTATTATGATGTTCATGTTGATCCTAATTCATCTGTTACCCTGGACACTGACCCTGAACGCTCTGTGATGCTGTTCACCCTTTTAGGAGACGCATATATCGGCGGCGAATCGGTGAAAGAAAAGACCGCGGTAAAGCTCACCACCGGCGACAATGTAACGATAAGGGCAACAGATAAAAAAGCCCAGGTTCTGTTTATTAGTTCGAAGCAGCTGGATGAGCCGGTAGTATGGGGCGGGCCAATTGTTATGAACACAAAGGAAGAATTGAGTAAGGCTTTCGATGATTTGAGGAATGGCACATTTTTGCAAAAGACGATCACATATTGAGGAGATAACAGGGTGCGGAGAGGGGTATATCATATTGGAGAAAATTAGGATATTAGCAATTGTAGGATCCTTGCGGAAAGGGTCCTTAAACCGGCAATTGGCATTAGCGGCAAAGGAATTAGTCGGGGAAAGAGCCGATTTCAAACTACTCGAGTATGGGGACATACCCCTTATGAATCAGGATATTGAATTCCCCCCACCTGATGCAGTAAAACGCGTTCGTGATGAGGTGAAGTCCGCAGATGCAGTATGGTTCTTCACGCCGGAGTATAATCACTTTTTCCCAGGCGTTCTGAAGAACCTCATCGACTGGCTGTCCAGGCCTATCAGCAATAAGGAGCGGGCAATTCTTGCAGGAAAGCCCGCCGCAATAAGCGGGATTTCTCCCGGCATGTCCGGGACAGTTACGGCCCAGGACCATCTTGTTACGCTCATAAGCTTTTTGAACATGGACGTTATGAATGCGCCGCGTCTTACGATCCCTTATGCTATGCAGCAGACCGACAATCAAGGAAAACTGGTGCTTAATGAAATAAGCCAGCCTGATCTGGAGAAGCAGGTAAATGCCTTTATGGATTTTGTTGGGGGGCGTATGAGGTAAGGATGGTGCTATGTATTTTCTCTTACTATCCTCAAATACTCACGCATCCCCTCTTCCTCGTTCTGCCGATAATTGAAGCCGAAATGCGCTGATACCGCGATAGCAAGCATATGAAACAAGTCGCACATCGCATCGACTGATGTCCAAATGTCGGCATAGTCACTACTTGAATAGGTGGCGGTATATTGAGTGTACAACTCTGGCGGCAGAAATTTCTTAAAATACTTACCGTCCTTGCCTGCAGAAACATTAAATCCGTGCCGTGTGCCGATGTACCAATTAATCATATCGTGCAATTCACTCCGGACATAGCTATTAAGCATATGCATGACGTATGGAAGTTCATCCCTCGCAATACCTTTCGCAATGTTATTGAGGCACCACCAAAAGTTATTGCAGCAGGAGTAGAAGAAGAGTGGAGACGGGGGCTTAATATGCCAGCATTTATCGCTGGGAGCTGGCAGGCTTGGCAAAAAGCCGCTGCCATTATCTTTGTCGAGCAGAACTATTGCTGGTTCTCTGTTATCCATGTATTTAGTAAACTTAAAGGAGAGGTCAATGCGGACTCCATCGGGATAGATCATCAAATAAGTGAAGTTGCCATCCCCATCCGGATACCGCATAGTCTCCGGCATTTGCATAATCAGCGGCTTTCCAAAGCGTGTTTCTACCCATGCAGGATTATTATAAAATGGCGCAATATCTGCTACAAAATAGGTTATGTCGAAGTCCTGGTAGATGTCCTTAGGGACTGCAGGATTCGCCCGGGAACCAACCAGTAATACTGCCCGAATGCGTTCATCAGCATGAGCTACTCCCAAAATCAAATCCATTATTTCCTGTTCAGTTCTCATCTTTTCACTCTCTTTTCAAAAATCGTCTTAACCCCTTTTTCTTTATCCACTCCACCGATTCCTGCATTATGTCTGATGTCGAAGGCCAGTATAAATGTGTTACACCGCCTTTGTTTTATCTAATATTGCCGCCATTGTTTTTTGGCACACGCCGCATGCTGAACGGCAATCGCTTATGTCGGCGGCGACGCCAAGCGTTTTTGCATAATTTATAAGCCCAGTTACACCACCTTCAAGAATTGCTTTCGCCGCAGGTATACTGTAAGGGTCATAACCTTCGACTACGTCTAAGGAATCTTGTCTGTAAATATTACCTATCGGCATGGAGCACGGAATAACGTCGCCGTTGGGATTAATGCAAAAGCAATCTATGTCATCAAGCCTCGATGTATAGGGCATAGAGCCGCATGGAATAGATAAGTCCAGTTGCTCCTGTGGTGAAAACCATTCGGCAAGATATTTAAGCGCATTGCCTGCGGGGAAGATGTTGTTGCCCTCATTAGCCCTTATGCCTTTGTCAGAAAAAAGCTGTACTAGGCGCTTGGTTTCTGAGTTATACGGGTTATTGTGACTTTCATCTACTAACCAGACAGGCTGAATGCGTAAAGATGGAATACAATATTTCAAAAGCGCATCCGCAAACTGCATTACGGGTTCAAGCGGTATATATTCTTGATGAAAGACATCAACGGATAGTAAAATGTCGTTAACACCAGCCACGCAGAGGGCTTCAGCTACTTTTTCAATCGTCAGCTTATCATGAGAGAAATAACCATTCGTGATAACCTGTCGCCTTGGAATGCCGCAGTCGCGGGCTGCTGCATGTATTTTACATACCGTTTCTGAATACAGCAATGGTTCGCCGCCGAAGGTCATGACAGATTCAATCTCGAATCTACCAGTAAGCCGATTTATTGCAGTTATCGCCGCATCTGCGTTCACGCTACCACCAGTCGATGCGTTTCCACCGACGGAGCAGTGTTTGCATTTGCCGCTGCAAGCGTTTGTTATCACAAATTCAATGCGCTTCAAGTCTATGTACATAAGGTTGACCTCCAGCTAAATATCTCTAATTATATCATTTAGCCAGTCTAAAACAATATTTAATGCTCCTAATACCTCCGCCTCTATAGGCGTGGGATAAAGAATACTTTATGGAAAGAAGTTGCGTAAGTTTATGTTAATTACTCGAATACTAGGGTAAGTACTCATTTAAGGTAGCTAAACAGCGAAAGGAAGATTTTGATGACACAAAAGTTGCAACCCCTGCTTCAATTGAAAGGCATAAACAAGTATTATGGCAGCTCACACATTCTTAAGGATATATCCTTTGATATAATGGACGGCGAGTTCTTAACGCTATTAGGGCCGTCAGGCTGTGGCAAAACAACTATATTAAGGTGCATTGCCGGACTTGAAGAGATAGACTCCGGGGACATTTTGCTAAATGGTGCTTCCATTAAGAATTTGGCACCGAATAAGAGAAACGTTAATACGGTTTTTCAAAACTATGCTTTGTTTCCTCATTTAAATGTTTATGACAATGTGGCTTATGGGCCCAGAGTTAAGAAGACTATGAGTGAGAAGGTTCTGAGAGAAAGAATTGCCGACGTTTTGGGATTAGTGCAGATGGAAGGCTACGAGGACAGGATGAGCCACCAGTTATCAGGCGGACAGCGGCAGAGAGTTGCTATAGCCAGGGCTTTAATTAACAAACCGGACATCCTGCTTTTAGACGAGCCCCTGGGAGCTTTAGACCTCAAGCTTCGTAAGCATATGCAAACTGAGCTTGCTCACTTGCAAAAACAGGCTAAGACCACCTTTGTTTACGTAACCCACGACCAGGAGGAAGCCCTAAATATGTCTGACCGCATAGTGGTTCTCCACATGGGAGAAATCCAACAGCTGGGTAATCCGAGGGATATATACAATAATCCCAAAAACCTTTTTGTGGCAGACTTCATAGGAGACAGGAACATTAAAAGAGTTAAGGTTCTTGAGCGGCACGATAAATATGCAAAAATACAACTGGGAAGCAGTATCCTGGGCGTTAAGTGCTCTGGTAGTGTTGCCGGCCCATGCGACTCCGGTGAAACAGCTATTTTAGCTATTCATATGGATAAGATGAAGATATCATGCTCCGAGCTTTCCAATTCATTATCGGGCCAGGTAATGTCCGTCCACTACGCAGGCTCACAAATAAAAACCGAGATAAGCGTGGAAGATGAGATAATTACTGTCATAGAGTATCAGAATAATGAATGTGACTATAATGTAGGAGATAAGGTGTATGTAGCCTGGGAAGAATCAGGAGCGGTATTATTACCTGTTGAGGAACATGCGGAGGGCGGCAATGCTTAATATGAAGAGAATTAAACAAAACGCGCCTGCCATACCCATTCTGGTTTGGATAGGCTTATTGGTTGGCATACCGCTTATTTATGTTCTGATGCTAAGCCTTTTATCGAGAGATAATTTGGGGAATATAGTATTTGAGTTTACTCTGGACAATTATAGAAGGATCTTTGATCCTGTTTATCTAAAGGTTTTTTTGAATTCATTTTTGCTGGCAACACTAACCGGATTGATCACGCTATTTATTGGCTATCCCGTTGCATACTTTACAGCCGGTTTAGAGCCCAGGAAGCGCTCCTATGCAATTGTGCTGATTATTTTGCCCTTTTGGATATCAAGCCTGCTAAGAACCTACGGTTGGATTATACTTTTAGGAAATACGGGTCTTTTGAACAATTTATTGATGAAGCTTAACATTATTAACGCCCCCTTGCCCATGATGTACAGTTTTGGCACTGTCCTTGTGGGCACGACCTATATGCTGATACCCTTTATGATTATTGCTATATTTAATTCGGTTGATAAGCTCGACAGGTCTTTACTTGAAGCTTCTTCCGACTTAGGGGCAGGTAAGTGGAGGACATTCTTCAAGATAACGCTTCCTCTTACTATGCCCGGCATCGCAGGCGGATTTACTCTGGTCTTCATTCCCTCGCTGGGTATGTTTTTCATATCAGATCTCTTGGGCGGTGGGCAGAACATATTCTTGGGGAACCTAATAAACTCACTTGTCACGAAAGGAAGAAACAGACCGCTTGCTTCCGCTTTTTCTGTAGGGATGATTGGCCTGGTTTTGCTTGTGTTGTTCATTTACAGCCGTATTACAAAGAATAAGAAGGAGGGATTATTCCTGTGAATGTAAAGGCAAAAGGCTTTCGCACATTTTATTTGTCCTTGTTCTTTGTGGTGCTTTATGTTCCTGTGCTTAGCGTTATCTTGTATTCCTTTAATCAAAGTCCCTCAACAGCGCAGTGGACCGGCTTCACCCTGGATTGGTACAAGGAGCTGTTTAATGACAGAGTTATTTTTGAGTCATTTAAATTAAGCATAGTGGTGGCCCTGATGACCTCCCTTTTATCCGCTATTTTAGGGACGGCAGCAGCAATTGTTTCTTTGTATGTCACCAAGAGGATGGAAAAGAGCATTAATGGCATAATGATTCTGCCCCTGCTTGTGCCCGAGGTAGCTCTGGGAGTATCGCTACTTTTATTCTTCTCCTCACTAAGGCTGCCATTCGGGTATTTGACGCTGGTACTT
>JAAYBT010000234.1 GCA_012730015.1 Clostridiaceae bacterium | reverse complement strand
TTATTCTTCCATATTTCATTACAACCATAATGATTCTTATTAATCCCTTTACTCACCTAATGTTCAATATTGATGCAAATCTGGTTTATCAGCGAGGCCCGGGACTGCTAATCCTGTATATCTTAGCGTTAGTGAGTATGGTGTTTTGGTCCATGTATGCCTTTCGCTATATGAAGGTCATGAATATACTGGACGCTGCTATACTCCGGGCATTGGTTACCTTTATTATTGTCTCTGTAATAAGCATGGCTTGGCAGACACTATTTCCCCGGTATCTTGTGCAGGGCATAGGTACTGTCTTATGCGAATTACTCCTAATTATGGTTCTCCAAAACCGTAATGAAGTAATTGACGGGGCTACTCAGATGTACAGCCAGAACGTATTTTATAATAAGCTTCAGGTTGTTTTTAAATCTAACTCCTGCGCATCTGTTACCTTGATTATGTTGGAGGATATAGCACGAATTAACTATACGTTGGGGTATGCTTATCTGAACATTATCTTTCAAGAGGTGGCTCGTTTTTTCAAAAACAGTATTAATGTAGATGAGAGATTCTATATCCGGGATGGCTGCTTTGCATTGCTTTCCCTTAATGACCTTGATAAACAGTATTCTGAGGCAAGGGATAGAATTGCTAACCGATTTATGGATAATTGGCATATAAACGACCTAAGCATCAAGCTGTCGGCAAAAATCTGTCAGCTTAGATTCCCTGAACAGATTAAATCTTATTCGGATGTATATGACTATATTGATCATTTGATTATGTCACCATCTTCGAATCAGAAGGATAAGCACTCCGGCATTAATGAGATTGGCTTCAGCAACTATAAGCGTCAGCAGGATGTCAAGAGAGCAATCACTGCAGCAATGGCCAACCACTCTTTTAAGGTCTATTATCAGCCCATTTATTCGGTTAAGAAGCGCCAATATATTTCAGCAGAGGCTCTTGTCCGATTAAGAGATCCTGAGCTTGGTTTTATTCCACCGGATGAGTTTATTCCCTTAACTGAACGCGATGGTACAATTACCAAGCTTGGTATGCAGATATTTGAAACGGTATGCTCCTTCCTGAAGCATGCCAGTCTTGATGAGAGTGGAATACAGTTTATAGAAGTAAACCTCTCTGCGGTTCAGTGCCTCCAAAGAGACTTGCTGGAGCAATTGTTGGCTGTGATGGATAAATATCATATCAGCCCAAGTCAGATATGTCTTGAGATTACTGAAACTGTTGCCGTCAAGTCTGCCGAAACTGTTCACACCCTGTTTCAGGATATGCAGGAGCGTGGGATCTCGTTGGCCTTGGATGACTATGGAAGCGGCTATTTCAATGTGAACTATATTCTTGAGTTTCCTTTCCATTTTGTGAAGCTGGATAAGCAATTTGTATGGAACTCTTTCAAAGACGATAACTGCAGGGTGATGTTGGAGAGCACCATTGCAATGATAAAGGGCCTGAATATAGAGATAATTGCCGAGGGAGTGGAAACAAGAGAACAGGCTGAAACACTTGAAAAGCTGGGTGTTGGTTATCTGCAGGGCTACTACTTTTCAAGGCCGATTCCACAGGAGGAGTTTATCGACTTTATTGCTGAGAAGAATGTATCCTAGCGGATTTTGCCAGCTTGGATTAACTTATACTGACTTTGAGGAGGATTTCAATTGCTTCAATACCATTACTGCATTAGTGCCCTTTTAATATACATCTGCACGATATACCTTTTTTATATCAAGAAGCATATCAAGTATAATCAAAGCTGGTTTTTTGAAATTATGCTCTGGGCAGGTTTGATATCCTGTGTATTTGACATTGTAAGTGCGGAAGCAATTAAATATATTGGCGAAATTCCCTCTTGGACTTTCTATCTAATCGTATCCATTTACTTAATAGTGCAAAGCTGCATTCCATTTTTATCCTGCTTATATGGACTTACATTGATTGGCAGGCATAATAAGCTGACAGTGAGGGAGCAAGTATTTCTTTATACACCTTTTCTACTGACTGTTATTTTGGTTTTGACTAATTACTGGACAAAACTGGTATTCTATGCAGATGGAGATGGGAATAACACCCCGGGGATTGCCTTTGCTTTTATTCTTATCCAAACGGCTTATTACCTTGTTCTTATTATATTGTATAGCTTCTATTACAAGATGTATTTAGCAGCAAGAATACGATATATGCTCATTATTGGGAGTATCGGTATCATGATAATAATTTTGCTGGACATAGTACTGCTAAATAATATGATACAAAGCTTATTTGTTTCCATATATCTATTTCTAGCCTTTGTTATAATCCAGAATTCAGAAGAGGTGATGGTTGATTCATCAGGCCTGCTAACTGATTATGCATTGATTAAGCAATCCCAGCTGGACATGATTAATAAGTACCCCTTTACAATCCTCTTAATCAAGCTGGAGGATAAAGCTATCATTAACTACACCTTCGGCTTAAATAGCTGGATTACTCTTCTTGATAAGGTTTCGGATTATTTGAAATCTCTGGGCAGGTACGTCTATAAACTTGAGGATGGCATGTATGCAATTATGCTCAGAAATGATTATTCGCCTGATGACAAGGAGCTACTAGTAAAAAGTATTGCTTCAAAGTTTGAGTTTTCAAAGTGGGATGTTAATGGCGACCTATCAACCTCTGTTCAGATGCTTGAGCTTTCATATCCCCAGGATATCGAAGAAATTATAGATATCTCGAACTATATCAAGTACTATGGCGAGAATATGGTCAATACCAACCGTGCTTACCTCACAGTAGCCGACCTGAATCTGAAAGCAAGGGAGCAGCTAAAAGAACGAAAGAAAAAGCTTTGGGATATCATAGAGAGCTCTCAATACGAGCTTTGCTTCATGCCAATTTACTGTGTATCCAGGCAGAGGATCATATCCAGAGAGCCTCTTTTAAAGCTTCCAATGAATCCGCCGGTCTATGTGTCACCACGAGAGCTGGATAACGAAACTACGGATTATCGGCAGCTAAATAGAATGCATAGAAAGATTTTTGAGGATATCTGTATCTACCTAAAGAATCATCCGGCTGATCCCGATAAGATGGAATACATGAATGTTAGTATACCTGCTACGCAAATTATGCACAAAGACTTTATTGAACAATATAGATTAATAGTTAAAAAGCATATGATCGATTTCAATCGGATTGGGATTGAGTTGTCAGCTGTTATGGCTTTCTATAATCAGCCTGTAATCATGCAGAATATACTTAAATTAAACGAGCTTGGCATACCCTTTATTTTGGATCAGTTTGGCACGGGATATAACAGCTTTGAGCATTTTGAAGAGATAAATTTTAATTTTGTAAAGCTTGATAAATCCATTGTGAGGGCATGTCTTGACAATGAGAAGGGGCTTGCCGTTTTGAATGGCATAATAGCAATGATGAAGCAGCTGGATGTTGTAATTATCGCAGATGGGGTTGATTCTAAGGAGCTGGCGGACTTGCTTATTTCGATCGGAATTGATAATCTGGAAGGAACCTATTATCTGGAACAGGATCTTTGGGCGAGCAAATAAAAAGTGTAATCAAGCAAGAGAAAGGTTAGATTTGCATGAAAAGAGTGAAAATAACGGTGATGAAACAAACAGTCTATCAAGACTTGATAGATAAATATGAAAATCCTATACAGCACGCTTGCGATATGAAGATAGGGCAGGTATTTATTGCTAATGGCTGGGAAAGGCCTGAAGCAATGTGCGGCAGTGCATGGGAGAGCATGTCTGCCTTCGTGATGACACTTGCCCACGGCGGCGAGGATTTTTATGGCGGCTGGATGAAGAATAAGAAGTCAGCAATGATTTCGTGTAATGACGGTTTCCGCCCGGTAAGCTTTTTGATTGAGACACTTGATGAGGATGCAGAGTAACCAGTGTGTATGTCGACAGGATTGCACTGTGGGTTTCGATACTATAATGTAACTTTTATTGTCCTTCTGCTTTGAGAATTCCACTCAAGCTGTTATAATGTATAATGATTATGACAAATTGTGGTTCGAAGGTATGTGAGGCAAAGATGAAATGTTTTAGTAAGACACACCTGATAACAGCAGTCGGATTTCAAATAGAATAACACTGGGAAGGTATCAAGGATGAAAATTGAATTGTATAAAGATAATGAAGAGATTGTGGCTGGGATGACTCTGCGGGATGATAAGGAAGCTGAAAGTGGAAACATGGCTCTTCATATCTGTATTTCAAGAGACAATGCTATAGAGAACAGAAACAAGCTTGCTGCTCACTTGGGCTGTGATCTAGGTTGTTTCGTCTGCCCTGAACAGACTCATAGTGAGAATTTCTATCAGGCTACATTCGCAGACAAGGGCAGGGGAGCCTATGAGCTTAACTCAGCCATTCCTGACACTGATGCGCTCTACACCTATGAGCCCGGTATACTCTTATGCTGCTTTACCGCCGACTGCGTCCCGGTTATCTTCTATAATAAGGCGGCCGGCTTGGTTGGCGTGATTCATTCCGGCTGGCAGGGCACAGTGAAGGAAATTTCCCTTAAGGTTTTCCGTCACTTGATAAGGCAGGAAAGCTGCGATCCTCAAGATTTTGAGGTTTATGTAGGGAAGGCGTTGAGCCAGGAGAGGTTTGAGGTAGATGATGATGTGTACCGGAGCTTTGACGATTTGGGTTACACACAGCCATTTATTAGTTTTAACAGCCGGACAGGCAAGTATCATATTGATAATCAGCTGACTGTAAAGAAGCAATGTGAGCTGGCAGGAATCCCTTCAGAGAAAATTTCCTTGGATAGAACCTGCACCTATAATGACCCGGACTGTTTTTCCTATCGCAGGGATCCGGCATGTGGAAGACATATGAGCTTTATCATGAGAAAAAGCGGCATTAAGTTTTGATAATTGAGTTATGCTTTGATAAAGTGTAATCAAGCAAGAGGAAGGATTGCACCAAAATATTATATAATTAGTGAAATATAGGAAGTTCTTCTATTAAGCACTTTGTTTAAGAGGGGTTATGATGAAGCTTTCGCGATTACAACAACAGATGCAATTTTTGAAAGAGATTGACAAACTAAAATCAATTTACCGTCAAAACTACCTGTCTGACGGTTCCAGAAGAGAGAATGATTCAGAGCACTCCTGGCATCTTGCAATGATGGTTATTATCCTTTCGGAGCATTTTGAAGGAATTGACACACTCAAAACACTGAAAATGGTATTGATTCATGATCTGGTTGAAATATACGCCGGTGATACCTTTGCGTATGATGAGAAGGCAAACCTGGACAAGGAGCTCCGTGAAAAAATTGCAGCACAGAAGATTTTCTCATTACTGCCGCCTGAACAAGCAGCTGAGTTCACCGGGTTATGGGAGGAGTTTGAGAGGATGGATTCCACCGAAGCCCTATGCGCAGCAAGTGTTGATAGAATTCAACCGTTAACCTTGAATATTTGCTCAAAAGGCAAGATGTGGCATGAACATCGCGTTACTGTTGAGAAGGTACTTAAGCGCAATAAGCTAGTACTTGATAGGGCACCTGAGGTCATATCAGAATACGTCCGTGAGACAATAGCTGAGGCGGCTGAAAACAAGTGTTTTTATAGTGAATTACCAAATGAAGAGGTGGCCCCAATAAATGAAAGCCTATAGGACATCGGAAATTGCGCGCTGTATTGGAATTCACCCTAATACTGTGAGGCTTTATGAGGAGCTTGAACTGATACCCAAGCCTGAGCGAGAAGCAAATGGTTATCGAATTTTTACGGACTTCCATATCGAGCAATTCAAGCTTGCGAGGACTGCTATGAAGGTGGAGGTTCTCCAAAATGGCTTACGCAAAAAGGCAATTGACATAATAAAGGCCTCTGCCGCTAAAGATTTTGACAGGGCAATCTGCCTTACAAAAGATTATTTACAACAAATCAAAAATGAGCAAAGGAACGCCGAAGAAGCAATAGCAATCACCGAGCGGCTATTATCGGGAAATCAGCTGGAGACGGGCAACCTTTGTCTCACAAGAAAGGAAACAGCCGAATATATTCAGATTTCTATGGATACTTTACGAAATTGGGAGATGAATGGACTTTTAACAGTCAAGCGGAAGCAGAATGGTTATCGAATTTATACTGATGAAGATATACGTCGGCTAAAAATCATTCGCTCCCTGCGGTGTGCAAATTATTCACTTGCAGCAATTTTGCGTATGCTATGTGCTTTATCAGACAATCCGCATATCAGCATACGCCAGGTGATTGATACTCCACAAAAGGATGATGACATTATTTGTGTGTGTGATAAGCTTCTTACCTCGCTGCAATATGCCGGAGAAAACGCGCTGGGTATGCTCAATCAATTGCGCCATATGAAAAATAAATTCGTATAAACCCTCCACTATACCACCAGACTTTACTCCGGTGTTATCCTTTCTAGGAAGAAAAGCGAAGGAGGGAGTCTTCTCATGGAAGCTACAATCAAGGTGAATCAATTGAATAAATCCTATGCCACCGTAAAAGCAGTCGATAATGTTGACATTTGCGTCTGCCGTGGCGAGGTGTTTGGGCTGCTCGGCGCTAATGGCGCGGGCAAAAGCACTGTAATCGAGTGCATCTTAGGCACGAAAAAGTACGATAGCGGAACAGTATCTATTTTGGGCATGAATCCGCTCACAGACCGCAAGAAGCTGTTTGAGAGGGTGGGCGTGCAATTCCAGGAGGCCAGTTACCAGGAAAGAATAACTGTGGCTGAGCTCTGCGAGGTCACCCAATGCCTTTACAGTGATTCTTTAGACTACACAGATCTACTAAAGCAATTTGGACTTTCGGACAAGTTGAAAAGTCAGGTGAGCGAGCTTTCGGGTGGACAGAAGCAGCGTCTGTTCATTGTGCTTGCCCTTATACCGAATCCGGAGGTGGTGTTCCTGGATGAATTGACCACCGGGCTGGACTCCAGAGCGAGGCGTGATGTCTGGAAGTGCCTTGCGGATTTAAAGGCAAAGGGGCTTACTATTTTCTTGACTTCTCATTTCATGGATGAGGTTGAGGCCCTGTGCGATTCAATAATGATTATGAAAAAGGGAAAAAGCATCTTCTGCGGGACTGTGCAGGAAGCAATTGCATTAAGCCCTTATGAAAAGCTGGAGGATGCATATCTATGGTATACAGACGAGGAGGGAAATGATTATGAAAACATTTAGTACACTTTTTAAAACAGAACTAAAGTTGTCGCTGCGTGGTATGGATATGTTCATTTTTGCTATCTGTATGCCGGTTGTGGTTACGGTTATCCTTGGCATTATTTATGGAAGCAAACCGGCCTTTGACGGGGCAGATTACACCTTCCTGCAGCAATCCTTCGGAGCTTTGGCTACAATAGCCCTATGTGCTGGCGGAGTCATGGGGCTTCCCCTGGTCGTATCAGATTATCGGAACAAGAAAATTTTAAAGCGGTTTAAGGTAACCCCGATAAGCCCTACCCTCATTTTAGCAGTTCAGGTTGCTATCTACGCTCTGTATTCCATTGCTTCACTTGTCCTCGTCTATGCAACGGCAGCAGTCTTTTTTGGTTATAGAATGGGTGGTTCGTGGAATCAATTCATTGGCGCATATTTTCTGGTTATGATATCAATGTTCAGCATTGGGCTTTTAGTGGGAGGGGTATCGCCAAATATTAAGGCGGCAGGCATCCTGGCAAGTATCTTATATTTTCCGATGCTCATTTTCTCTGGCGCCACTTTACCATACGAGGTCATGCCTTCAGCGCTTCAAAAGGTAGCGGATATATTACCTCTGACACAGGGCATTAAGCTTCTGAAAGCAGCTTCGCTTGGTCTGCCCGTCAACAGCGTCTTAATTCCGATAATTGTGATGCTTGTGTTAGCGGTAATCTGTGCGGCTGTTGCAATTCGCTTTTTTAGATGGGAGTAGGTTATATAAACATCGCCGATGCAAATGCTGGTAAAGCCTAATGAAAAATAGTACAATAAGGGTTGTTACATTGCAAATGCCTTAGGGGGTGACATAAATGGACAAAAGGCTATTTGGTGAGGTAATCGGGAAATACTTATTTGGTGTTCTAGCATTAACCCTATTGTTGTTTGTTCCGGCTGGAACACTTAAATATTGGAACGCATGGCTGCTTATGGGGATACTTTTTATACCCATGCTTATCGCGGGCATAGTTTTGATGATTAAGAATCCAGAGCTTTTGCGAAAGCGGCTCAATGCAAAAGAAAAGGAAGCTCAGCAAAGGAGCGTACTACTCTTCGGGGGTCTGATGTTTGTTGGCGGCTTTGTTGTGGCAGGACTGGATTACCGTTTTCAGTGGCTTGTATTACCCAAATGGCTTGTGATACTCTCAGCTGTGATATTTCTATTTGCATATCTGCTTTATGCGGAGGTGCTGCGCGAAAACACATATTTATCCAGGACGGTGGAGGTTCAGCAGGGGCAAAAGGTTATAGACACGGGTCTATACGGGATCGTAAGGCATCCTATGTATACATCTACAGTATTGCTGTTTTTGTCTATGCCCTTGGTGCTTGGCTCGCTTTTTTCCTTTGTGATTTTTTTGATATACCCTATAATTATGGTTAAGAGAATTAAGAATGAAGAACAGGTACTGGAGGAAGGCCTGGCGGGATACACGGAATATAAGAAGAGTATAAAGTATCGAGTAATTCCCTTTATCTGGTGATGCAAATAATGGAGATGCGTATCCTCCAGGCATGCTGAACGTATAATAACGATGAATAGGAACTGCAATCAATATTATTTTCTCTTGGAGTACAGAACCTGGCTGAACAAGGAACCGTTTCCTGTCCCCTTAAATAAGCTTTAGTGAACGACATAAATTACGATATATATAATATAGAAAGTCAACCCTGTCGCATAGAAGGAAGTGAACCTAAAAACATGAAATATGCTTCATATCAAAGACAGGTCGAGATGGCACTGGAATATGCGGAGCACAATATCGACTCGGACTTGTCTTTGGAGACCTTGTCGAAAATTGCAGGGTTTTCTCCTTACCATTTCCATCGAATCTTCCATTCGGTAACCGGAAAGAGCTTACATCAATACATTTTGGAACGGAAATTAAATTGTTGTGCTCGTCTGCTTCTTTATGATGAATGTGATATTACCAGAATAGCTTTAGATTATGGTTTTGCATCCTCCAGTTCATTTGCAAGAAGCTTTAAAAAACGGTTCGGATGCACTCCGACTCAATATAAAAGAACAAAAGAGCGGAGGTATCCACTTCCATCCTCAAAAGTTGCTTTGCAGGAGTTTATGTTTGACCCTGAATTGGAGAAGTGCTTTTATGAAGCAACACTTCCCGAACTGAGGACTGTTTGCATTGGCGTGACAGGCCTATCAGAGGCTTGGGAAAACCCGGAGATCAATCAAGCTTATGAGCAGATTTTTACATGGTTGAGAGAAAACAAGAGAATTGGGCCGGGTGCAAGGATTTGTGGTATTACTATAGACACCCCCGAGGTGGGCGATTTATCCTCCTGCAGGTACTATGCCTGTGCAACCGTAGAATCATATGTGCACGATGAGCGCCTTGCTTATAGGGTTTTTAAAACATCTGGAGCTTATATTTGCTGCAAAATCAGCCGGGGTAGTAAGGATTTTGCCTCATGCTTTTTTAAGCACATGGATTATCTTTATGGATTTTATATGAGGGCGCACAATCTTTTTCCTGATAACCGTCCTTTTGTAGAGTTTTACGAAAGGATTCCTGATGGAGATATTTATATTCACTTCTGTGTTCCTGTAAAAAACAGCAAGAAATGAACAGCAATATACCTTCTGATTTGATAAATTCAATCGGGGGGTGTGTTTTTGTGGAATCAAAAATGCTAAATCAAATAGAAAACGTTAAGAACGGAAAAATAACGGTCCTGGAGATTGTTAAAGAAAGACTCGCCCTGTTGGAAAGACACAAATCATGCAATTCAATTGTTTGCTGCGATGAAAAAATGGTGCTTAAGCAGGCGGAAGAGCAGGATGCCGGCATTAGAGCAGGGAGAAAAGTAGGAAAGCTCTGCGGAGCGGTTATCACGGTTAAGGATAACTTGGATGTGAAGGGACTTAAGGCAACGGCCGGAATGAAGGAGTTCCAGGACAATGTTTCCTCCGGGGACTGTGAGGCAGTGGCAAAGCTAAGGGCTGAGGGTGCGATAATTTTAGGGAAGACCAACATGCCTGCAGGCGCAATGGATATGCAAACCTTTAACGACATATACGGCAGGACGAATCATCCGGATTTTACGGAATTCACCTGCGGCGGTAGCAGCGGTGGAGGTGCAGCAGCTGTAAGCCTTGGGATTAGTGATGCGGATATTGGCGATGATTTTATGGGTTCAATTCGTGTACCAGCACACTTTTGCGGCATTTATGGTATGATTGGCACAGATAAGGTTATTCCATTAGGGAACATGGTCGGCGGGAAGCCTAATGGGAGCACCATGTCCAACATTCTTCGCGTTGGCATACAGGCAGCTAGTTTGGATGATTTACATAGGTTGTTTGCAGTTGTTGCTGACGATTCAAAAATAATGCCTGCAAGGTCAGGTCCTGGTCAAATAAAAATAGCCTATACTAAGGACTGTGGAGGCTTGCCCATTTCCAAGGAATACGCCGATTGCTTCAAAGGTTTTATAAAGGTGTTGTCTTCCAAATATCATGTTGATGAATTAGATGATTGGCAATTCGGCTTTACAAAAGCCAGAGAATGCTTTCTGAAGCTATTATATGCGAATATGGCTATTTCTCTTCCAGCCGTAGTCAGACTGATGATGGGTTCCAAAATTTCAATTAGGCTAAAGGATTATCTGGAAGCAGAGGAGAGAAGGGAAGAGTATATAGCGCAACTGGATCGTGTGTTAACCGAATATGATGTATTATTGGCTCCCGTTTCTGCGACGCCGGCATTCCGGCATAAAAGTCCAACTAAATTTCGTGGGATTCAGCCAATTTATGAAGATGTTCTTGTTGATGATGCCAGAGTACCTTATTCTGTAGCAAATATGGGGTATACTACGCCCTTTTCAGTTACGGCAAATCCGGTTATTGTAATTCCAATAGGAAAGACAGCTAGTCAATTGCCTATTGGAATACAAGTAGTCGGAAGAAGAATGCATGACCTTGACTTGCTAAAGAATGCAGAAAGAATAACACTGTAACAGTCACACATTATCTTTTTATCAGCAGTACCGATATATCGTTTACATTTGTGCCTGTAGGGCCTGTTATGATAAGCCCATCGCTGGCCTGAAGCGCATGGTAGGCATCGTTGTTTTCCAATGTTTCGAATATATTGATGCCCTTGCCGGCCAAGAGCTTCTTAGTGTCTGTATCCGCATATCCTCCGGCTGCATCAGTGGGTCCGTCTGTACCATCTGAGCCAATTGAAAATACTGCTACATTCTCAAGCACCGATATGCCATCTGCCGCAGAGAGTACTATTTCCTGATTTCTGCCTCCCTTACCCTTGCCCTTTAGCTGGACAACAGTTTCGCCCCCAGCTATGAATGCAAGAGACTTTTGAGATGAGCTGTAGTACTGAGCTATTGAGGCCAGGAAGCTACCGGCTTCACGAGCCTGACATACGAGGCTTGCAGTCAAAATCGTCGGCTCATAACCAAGATCCCGACAAGTACGTTCTGCTGCGGAGCAAAGCTGGGTCACGCTGCCGGTAATTTTTGTACGGACATTGCTCAATTGCGATGGTGGATCCATTCTTAGTAATTCCATTATTTCTTCGGACACTTCTATTCCATATTTGCGTATTATATCAATTGCCTGCTGAGAGGTGGATGAATCAGGATATGCAGGACCTGAAGCTATCATATCCAGCGGATCACCAATAATATCGGATAATACCACAGAGATAACCTGAGCCGGTTCGCAAAGCTTTGCAAACTTTCCGCCCTTTACAGCCGACAAACGTTTCCTAATTGTATTTATTTCGACAATATCAGCACCTGAGGCAAGAAGCTTCTTAGTCAAGCTTTCGAGCTCCTTTTCGCTAATTAAGGGCTTCTCAAACAGGGCTGAACCTCCTCCCGATATGAGAAAAAGCACCTTGTCTTCAGCTGAAAGCCCTGAGACCATATTAATTGCTACTTCTGTAGCAGAAAAAGAATTAGCGTCGGGGATGGGGTGACCTGCCTCCATAATTCTAACATTCTTAAGCTCACCCTTAGAATGGTCGTATTTAGTTATTACTATACCCTCGTTAATCCGATTGCCTAAGAATTCACATGCCGCATGAGCCATAGACCATGCTGCCTTACCTATGGCTACTAGTATCAGCTTTCCACCGGAGAAGTCCTCGTCTTGCAAGGCCTTCTTCACCGCGGTATTAGGGAGCGCCGCATTAATAGCGGATTCTATTATTTTTTTTGAATCATCTCTCAAGCTCATAAGTATTCCCTCCTGACTTATGTAGAATTATACCCAAAGTGATCGCAATTTAAAACTACTAACATAAAGCTTTGCGCCGAAGCTTATGCCCCGGCGCAAATCTCGTTAACAGCAATTTATGTCTATATGGTATTATATAACTATATAAACAAAGATACAATTAGCACGTTAATGATTGAAGCTATTCCAACTACGAGTGTACCCAGCGTCTGTGTTTTGTACCCGTCCTCAACCTTCATGTTACCGAAGTTGGTAACGACCCAGAAGTAGCTGTCGTTTGCATGTGAAACGGTCATTGCTCCTGCGCCTATTGCTATAACTGTCAAGGCAGCCAGCATTGGCGAAGCAAAGCCCAGGGTGGTCATCATGGGCGCTATTATACCTGCGGTTGTGGTAAGCGCAACAGTGGAGGACCCTTGAGCTGTCTTCAAAATTGCTGACAGAAGGAAGGGGAACAACAATCCTAGCGATGAAAGCACAGCGGAATTTTCTTTTATGAAATCAACTAATGTGGAGGATGCTATTACGTTTCCGAGAACCCCACCTGCCGCGGTGATGAAAAGGATGGGTCCGGAAATTTTAAGGGTCTCGTTTGTAAGCTCATAAAAGTCCTTCATCTTCTTTTGCTGAGCCAGAGGTATGATTGCTAATAATACTCCTACTGCAACGGCAATTATAGGTGTTCCGAAGAAGGTTACAATTGGAATTGGCGAACCTGCCATTTGAAGAGCGGAGGAAAGGCTCATTAGCAATATTGGAACTACTATGGGAGCAAAAGACATCCAGCCGTTTGGCAGCTTTCCATAGCTGGCGACAAGCTCTTCGTAGGACTGAACTACTTCACCGCTTTCTTCACCTGCTTCTTCACGATCCTTAACCTTTTTGCCTATATATTTAGCAAAAATATAGCTGGCAATCAGAGGCAGGATAGAACAGACGACACCCATTAATATAACGTATAGCAGGTTTGTTTCCTGCTGTAGCCCCTGCTCAAACAGAGTGTTGGCAGCTGCTATTGGACCAGGTGTCGGTGGAATAAAGCAGTGAGATACATAAAGCCCCATAGAAAGAGCGACAGTACATGCAACAGAGGACTTTGCTGTACGCCTTACCAGCGCTTTTCTGATCGGATTGAGTATTACAAAGCCGCTGTCACAGAAAACCGGTATGGAAACAATCCAGCCCATTATAAGCATTGCAAGCTCTGGATTCTTCTTGCCGACCAGCTTGACAACCAGGTCAGCCATTTTCAGAGCGGCTCCTGATTTCTCAAGCAATGTGCCAATTAGAGCTCCGAAGATAATTACAATACCTATGCTTTTAAAGGTGTTACTGAATCCGGTTCCGATTACACCGGGTATATCGGTTATGGGTATTCCCGCAACGATTGCAAAAAGCAGGGAAACAGCCATAATCGACAGGAATGGATGAATCTTGAGCTTTGAAATGGCAACAATCATCAGCGCAATTGCAATAACAAATGCAATTACTAAGGCAATGCCAGTCATATAAAGACCCCCTCGTTAAAATTTTTATATAATTACACATAACGTGTAATTAGCAAGTAATTAACAGTATCAGGGCTATATTCCGATTGCATAAACATATATTGTCAATACGCAGCTTACTAGGGTATTTAAAAGCCATTTTTTGAAAGTACCTTGATATAACAAAACTATTATATCAAGGTACCTTATATTTTGCAATATTGTGTTTAATATTACCAATGTACGCGATTGCTTAGACCCTGTTAGCCCAAAAGTCTTTCTGCTTCTGCCATTTTTTCAATAATGGGTACACTGAATGGACAGCGGCTCTCGCAATTGCCGCATTCGATGCAATCAGCTCCGTTATGGGCTAAACTCTTGTAGTGGGAGCGAATGGATGGTGGTATATTAGCGGTATCCAGCTGAGCAATATCCAGATACTTGATGACTGTTGCAATATCAATTTCTGCGGGACAGGGCTGGCAGTGGCTGCAATAGACACAGTTTCCCTTAAAATCATTCCGCATTGTTCCAAGGATGTCTGAGTAGTCCTTCTGAGAATCATCAAGGTCAAAGTATTGCATAGCAGCAGCCAGCTCTTCAGGTGTTTGACAGCCTAGCATTACGCTAGCTACAGCAGGCCTTGACAGCGCATAATGAACACATTGAGGCACAGTAAGGGGTTTGGCAAATGGGCTGTGCTCCGGAGATAGAAGCTTACCGGCGCCCAGAGTCTTCATTACAGTGATACCAATCCCTTTTTGAGAGCATAGCTTGTACAGCTCTGCGCGCTTGGGGTCTATGCCTCTAAACAGGTCAGGTGCAAAGCCACTATCAAAATGGTCAAAAATATATTCCTCAGAGGGAAGCATATCAAAGGCAGGGTTAATACTAAACAGCATCATTTCGGGTAATCCTGTATTGATAACCTTAATTGCCGTTGATGGATTATGGGAGCTAAAGCCGATATGACCTATGTAGCCTTCCTTTTTCAGGTGTTCCACATATTTAATGAAGTCCGTTTCAAAGACATTCTTATAATCCTCGTCTGAATCGATGAAGAACATCATTCCTAAATCAATGTAGCCGCCGAAAATGCGAAGAGCATCTTCAAAATATTGCTTTACTGTAGGCATATCCCGGCTTATATCATACTGCTGTCTAATATCACTAGAACCGATATGACCCTGCAGTATTACTTCCTTACGCCTATTACCTAAAGCCCTGGCAATGTTTTCTCGAATCTCCCTGCCCGGCATGAACACATCCATAATATTTACACCATGCTCCAAGGCGGCATTAATTGTCGCTTCAACCTGTGCATATGGCTTGCCGTCAAGGTGTTCACACCCAAGACCGATTTCACTAACCCTTAGACCCGTTTTACCAAGCTCTCTAAACTTCATTAATTTCATCCTCCTTTGGCTGCTGTGAAATGTTAGCGCAAATACTTATATATTGCTAGCATCATTATATCATGAATTTGAAGAATTCGTGATATAATTGCGCATCGCCGTTTTACCACAATAATGCAAGGGGAAAATCTCGGCGGCGCATAAATTCCGCCGGAGGCATATAATAACCCCACTTGTAGGTGGTATTGTGGGGTTATTATATCATGAATTTAGTAAATTCGTGATATAATTGTGCATTATGTTGTAGAAACAGGCAATGGGTTGCAGATTACTGCAAGCCTGTGAGGAGTAACTACAGGCTGTTAACAGGCGAAGCTGAAATCTGCAACCCCTCGCCTGTTAGCATAAAACAAAACCAGTGAATAACTTTTTATGGTTATCCACTGGTAACAAATCAACACTTCATTTTACTTGAGCACTACCCCAACAATTGACATAGAGCAGTTTTTACAATGCTTAGTCTGAAAACCACGGGCCGGATGTTATCATACTGGAAGTCTTGTAATCCAAATATACTAAATCCCAAATCCCTTAATCCATTCCAATGCTTCTTCCTGAGTCCTAAAATGCTCTGTTTGAAGCTTGTCAGCATTGGAATCCTTCTGATGTCGTTTGGCCTGTACTTTTATAGCCGCCATGCCACCGGCAACAAAACCCATGGCAACACACCCGTTCTGCTCACAAAGCTGATGCATCATGGCGAAGGCCTGCTGTGATTCTGCATCAAATACCGGATCCATTTTTTCAATACCGGCTATATAGGCCCACTTACCGCCAAAGCTCTTGCCCTTCTTTATTACATAGTCCGTTGTGTTTTTGATATCCTCGAGAGTAGCTTTTCCTATACCTTCCGTACAAACGACCTTTCTTCCGGGGAAATCATAGGTTTTCAGAACCCATTTTTGTGTCCTTTCATTTGACATAACACTACCTCCATTCAATTATTTATTATTAACTGCATTATCCATACTCTCAATAAAAGATCCAAATTTCTGCGATATTTCTACCAGGCTCTGTTTTATGATAGAAAACTTTTCAGTACCATCGCTGGATGCCTCTGAGATACCATCAATAGACAAAAGCACATTATTTACAATATTGAGAATCTCGCTGGCGGTGTTGTTGAAGTCCGTCACCATATCATTCATGAAGGAAGCATCATCATTGTACTTATGGGCAATATCGAGCATTGCCATATAATCGCCATTAACATTTGTTGACATAAACTGCAGTAAATCATTAGAGCTTTCGGATAGATTATTTACTGTGTTGTCAACCTGTAAGCTGATACTTTGTATCTCGGATGCTACTTGTTTGGATTGCTCCGCAAGATTCCTTACCTCGTTGGCAACTACCGAGAAGCCTTTTCCTGCATCGCCAGCCCTGGCGGCCTCAATACTGGCATTTAAAGCTAGAAGGTTAGTTTGTGCTGTTATACCGATTATAGCATCAGAAAGCGTTGAAATTTGTTGAACCACCTTAGCTTCTTCAATAGCCTCTTCCAGCTTTACCTTTGATTCCTCAAAAACCTGAAGCGTTGTTTGCTGCGAATCTGAGACCGTGGTTTTGAGCTCCATTGCCCTTTTGCTTATTTCTTCTACTGTCTCAACACCCCGAGATGTTTTATCGGTAATATTCTCCACTGACTCAAAGATTGCTAAGGTAGAGACTGCAAGGTCTTCAGTAGCATCCATCATTTTTTGCATATCAGTCGAAAAGTTTTCTGAAGCATCACTCATTTCTTTAATATCAGCGCTCAGCTCAATCATGCTGCTAAAGGAGTTCTTGATATCTTCATTGAGAGTGTCGTTATTATCGTCGGAGCTGTCCTCAATGTGTCTAAAGACATTTTCTACAGCATTGGCGATGTCTGCAACATCATCCTGTTTCTTCGATATGTCGCCACTCATGCCCAAAAGAGTGTCACTGTAGGCCTTTGACTTAATCCACTCGAGTAAAGCTTTTATGCGTTTTGCTTTAGAACGATGATTTAAAATATGTACAATTTGAATGGCGGCAGCTACGACAGCTATAACAATAATCGGAAAAGAATCGCTTAACTCAATGCCGCTGTTTATAAAGCACAGACAAACAATAGAAACTAAAAGAAATAGCAGTACATATGATAAAACCAAGCCCAAGTCTTTCTTTCTGTCTTTGCTCATGCAATAATCCCCCTACAGATTATCTTATTTAGCATATCGGCAACTTTGATTAAATTATTATCAATTATGTCATAGTAAAGAAATGTGAATTATAATGTAAATTAATTGCTGAATAAAAAGCAATAATTAAAAATGTTTTTATATGACTATATTCTACACAAAATTACAATTAAAAGCAACAGCTAAAAGGCTAAAAAGGCTATTTCTCGACTGTTACGGAGAAGCTAAGATAAAAGACGAGATATTGACAATATTCTTTCATTTGTTAGTATTAATTTAGTGAATCGTTTTACATCTTGTACAAGCAGGAAGGAGAAAAGCTGCCATATGAAATCACAATATTTCCAAATTGCTGCTGATGGTGTTGATCCGAAAAAGGTCCCGCAAAGAACGCTATTTACAGGTGCAAAAATACCAGGTGTCGGCCTCGGTACCTTTGGTTCGGACCATTACGACGCAAGAGATATCGCAAACGCCGTAAAGGATGCGATTTCAGTTGGCTATAGGCATATTGACTGTGCATCTGTTTACGGGAATGAACACTTGATTGGAGAATCACTCCATGAGGCTATGAGATGTGGAATTAAACGTGAGGAGCTGTTCATCACATCAAAGCTGTGGAACAACATGCATGGCAATGGAGATGTGCTGCTCTCTTGTGCAAAGACTCTCAAGGATTTGAAACTGGAGTATTTAGATCTTTATTTAGTGCACTGGCCTTTTCCAAACTACCATGCAGCTGGTGTAGGAGTTGACTCCAGGGATCCTAATGCTGTTGCTTATATCCACGACAATTACATGAAGACTTGGCGTCAGATGGAGAGACTGGTCGATGCCGGGCTCGTGAGGCACATTGGAACCTCAAATATGACTATAGCAAAGCTGGAGTTGGTTTTGCGGGATGTTAGGATTCATCCTGCGGCCAATGAAATGGAGCTGCATCCACATTTTCAGCAGGATGCTCTGTTCCGCTACTGTCTGGATAATAATATCGTTCCAATTGGTTACTGCCCGGTTGGTTCACCTAAACGGCCTGCTCGTGATAGGACACAGAACGATACTGTAGACACGGAGGATCCCGTTATTGTCAGTATTGCAGACAGATTGGGTGTTCATCCCGCCATTGTCTGCATAAAATGGGCTGTTCAAAGAGGTCAGATTCCGATACCATTTTCCACAAATAGAAACCATATTCTGGGCAATCTGCTGTGTTCTACAATAGACCCATTGACACATGAAGAGATGAAGGCAATAGAAGGTATTGACAGGAATTGCCGTCTGATAAAGGGCCAGGTGTTTTTATGGGAAGGAGCAAAGGATTGGACTGATTTGTGGGATATCAATGGTGTGATTGAGGAAAACTGATAGGTAAGCAAGGGAGGATAAATATGAGTAAAATGATGAAGGGCGCTTATTTACCGGGCAACAGCACGGTGGTATTAAAGGATGTAGAAATCCCTGAACCGGCCCACGGTCAGGTTCTTATCAAGACAAAAGCTTCAACGATTTGCGGCAGCGATATCCGCGCAATCTATCGCGAACATCAGGGAAAGGGTCCTGAGGGCTACCAGAACAAAATCGCGGGACATGAACCCTCAGGGCAGATTGTGAAATGTGGACCGGGAATGAGAAGGTTCAAGGAGGGAGATAGGGTCATACTGTATCATATTTCAGGCTGCGGATTGTGCAACGATTGTCGCAGAGGTTATATGATAAGCTGTACCAGCCCGCTCCGCGCTGCTTATGGATGGCAGAGAGACGGAGGCATGGCACCCTACATCCTTGCAGATGAAAAGGATTGCGTCCTTTTACCTGATGAATTGACGTATACAGATGGAGCGCAGATTGCGTGCGGATTTGGAACAGTTTATGAAGGACTTGAGAGGATTGGCATATCAGGTAATGACGCGGTGCTAGTAGTGGGACTTGGCCCTGTAGGTCTGGCTACGCTTATGCTGGCTAAGGCTATGGGAGCCCAGAAGCTGATTGGTGTGGATGTAATAGAGGAAAGGTGCCAGATTGCTATTGGAAAGAATCTGGCTGATCATGTATTTGTCAGCAAGGATGACACACTGGCTGAAATTTTGAAGGTTACCGGTGCATACGGAGTAGAGCGTGCAATTGACTGTTCCGGACATACATCAGGACGGCAGTTGGCAATCAGGGCAACACGGAAATGGGGCAAGATCGCTATGTTGGGAGAAGGCGGAACGGTGGAATTCAGCCCGAGTCCGGATATTATACATGAGCAAAATACGATTTATGGATCATGGGTAACGAGCATTTGGAAAATGGAAGAACTAACGGAAAGACTGGTTCGCTGGGGTATTCATCCGGAAGAGCTTGTAACGCATCGCTTTACACTCGACAATGTATCGGAAGCCTACAGGTTGATGGCAGAAGGGAAATGCGGAAAGGTAGCAGTTGTATTCGACGAGGAGATAAAATAAGGGGATAGATATTTTAGAGATGATTATGAGGTAAAGAGGGATGTAAGAGAGGAAGGCGAATTTGTACTACTCGACAAATTACAAATCTCCAATTGGGGAGATATTGCTTGCAAGTGATGAAAATAGCATTGTCGGCTTATGGATTGGTCAGCAGAAATACATGGGAAGCACAATGCCGAAGGATATTACCCCAAAAGATGATGTCCCAATACTTAAAGATGGCAAAGCATGGCTGGATGATTATTTTGCAGGAAAGAAGCCGAAATTGTCCGGACTGCCTATTGCTCCAATGGGTGGCCCGTTTAAGCAGCAGGTCTGGAGAATTCTCAGGGAAATACCCTATGGTGGGGTGACAACTTACGGCAGTATTGCCAAAGAGCTTGCTAAGCTCATGGGGAAGGATAGCATGTCTGCGCAGGCTGTAGGCGGTGCTGTCGGGCACAATCCAATATCTATCATTATACCCTGCCATCGTGTGGTAGGAGCTAAGGGAAGTCTGACCGGCTATGCAGGCGGGATCGATAAGAAGGCAGCGCTGCTGGTACATGAAGGAGCAGATATGGCTGGCCTATTTGTGCCTGGAAAAAGTCCATGTATTTAGGGGCAGACAAAGAGGCGCCGGATCAGTTTTTTGAACAGTCAGAAGAAATAGAGGCAATTATAAGGGAGTATGTTGACTTTATGCTATACTGTATTGTGAAGGAGGCGGAGCAATGAAAAAGATTGGTGTTCTGAAAGCTATGTTCTTGTGCCATAGATATAATAAAATGAATGGAACCGAGAAGGATCGAATACGTGAGCAACGATTTCGCAATGTCGTAAATTACGCAAAGGAGAGAAGCCCATACTATAAAAGGCTTTATGAAGATATTGGTGATGATTTTGAGCTTTCTGATTTGCCGCCGACAAACAAGAGGGAGCTAATGTCACATTTTGACGATTGGATAACGGACCGCTCTATTACGCTTTCAGATATTAATGAATTTATAAAGGATCTTGATAACATCGGGCGTAAGCTCAAAGGGGATTATCTTGTATTGACAACCAGCGGGTCTACGGGAAATCCCCTGGTAATGCTTTGCGATAGAAATACCAATAATGTAATGGGGGGAATAAGCGTAACGAGATCTTTTGCCAGAAAGCAGGATATGAAAGCATTTTTGAAGGCAGGGAAAAAGACAATCGGTGTTTTTGCAACTGGCGGCTTCTATCTGGGAAACAGCTCGGTACGGTCAAGATTACTGGCAATGCCCTGGAAGAAAAAGCAGATGGCAGTAACGAGCGCCTTGTTCCCAATATCGCAGATAGTAGAGGAATTGAATGCTTTTCAGCCTGCAATGCTTGGTGGATACCCAACTGTTTTAGAGCTCCTTATTGATGAGCAGAAAAGTGGGCGTCTTAATATAAGCCCGGTAATCATTATGACAGGCGGAGAATATCTAAGTAATCGTCTTCGTAATGAGCTCTCAAATGCATTTGAGTGTTATGTCCAGACGAACTATTCCTGTACCGAAGGGGGGACAATTGCCTGCGAGTGTACACAGCAGCATTTCCATATCAATGATGACTGGGTGATTGTTGAAGCAGTTGATATGGATAATAAGCCTGTCCCCGATGGTGTGCAGTCCGATAAAATCCTGCTTACCAATTTATTTAATTACACTCAGCCCTTCATCCGTTATGAGGTGACTGATCGTGTAGTAATGCATCATGAGCCTTGCGCATGTGGAAACCCAGCTCCCTGGCTGACCCTTGAGGGACGTGTTGATGATATTGTCACCTTTTTTGAGGAAGGGAAGAAAATAAAAATTTCTCCACTTGCCATCTACGCAACATTGAAAGAAATCCATGAGATTCAAAGGTTTCAAGTCATTGCCCATAGGGACAATAAACTTGAGTTGAGAATTACTCCTGTCAGCGGACATAGTAAAGATGAAGTATTTGAATCCAGCTGCGTGGTTTTGAGGGACTTCCTGGCCTCCCACGGCATAAATCATGTAGAGACTTATCTATCTGACAATGAACCAGAGCAGCATCCTCAAAGCGGCAAGTTCAAGCATGTGATGAACGCTGTAGAATAATATAGAGAGTCAATCTGAGCACCCGGACTGAGAATCTGTGGTTGCCATCAAAATAATCCATTCATATCTATTGTTGGATTCGCGGACCCAATGCGTTGATAGATTCGACATAGCTTTACCTATACCTGTCGTGGAGGAGCATGTTAATGGCTATTAAATTGAAATTTAAACAATGAATGTAATAATATGGTTGACTTTTCGGGAATAAAGGATGAAGATAAAGGAGTAATACTTTAAATCAGATTGCTGGAGGAATAAATGTGAATGGGGAAAAAGGGAAAATGGGCATAATCGCATGTTACATTGTTATGATAGTATCTATCATGGGCATCATAGCATACATTATAGCTCTATTGTATTTGTCGAATTCCAACAAATATTGGGATAAAAGTTATGATATTTTTTTCAGGTGTCTTGTATCTATCCTCCTGTTGGGTGTGATCATTCCACCGTTCATAATAGCGCGCACTAAAAAAAATGAAGCATAACAAAGGGGGATACCGGAATGATATCGCACCTTCTGGTATACCCCTTTAGAACACTGAGTGTACTGTTTAAAACTACTTCTTCCTTTAGAAATACTTCTTCCTTTTAAAATTACTTCTTCCTTACAGGGAACTGTATTTGCGTTATATACTCATTTGGATCGCTTGTTGCCCATTCACCCTTCAAATATAATTCTCTGTGGGGCCCAATTATTTCATAACAGTTTTCTTCAATCCAGGTCGAAAGTGCATTATAAGCCATATGCAGAGTTTGAAACGGACTTGTTATTTGAGGCCTCACATACATAGTAAACCTTTCTGTTACAGGAGAGTCAATACTGTTTTGAAAATTCTTTAACTTAAGAAGATATTATTGACACCATGGTCTATTTAGTATAGACTCAAAGTTGTAAGTCGATGTTGCATAGACCAAGGGAGGGCTATCATGAAGATATACAAGCTGGCAGAGAGTGAAGAGAGGTTTGCAGAATTAATCTGGCGTAATGAGCCGATTGGTTCCGGTGACCTTGTCAAGCTGAGTGAAAATGAAATGAAGTGGAAGAAGTCCACTACATATACGGTACTGAAAAAGCTATGCGAGAAGGGTATTTTCCAAAATGAGAATGCTCAGGTTTCATCTTTGATTACTAAGGATGAATATTACGCAAAGCAAAGCGTACATTTTGTTGAGGAGACCTTTGGAGGATCCTTACCGAAATTTCTAACGGCCTTTATCGGCGGAAGTAAATTGAATAAGCATCAAGCGGAAGAGTTGAAAAGACTGATTGATGAGCACAAGGAGGTATAGCGATGAGTGATGTGTTTCTTACAGTCGTAAATATGAGCCTTACGGCAAGCTATGTGATCCTTTTTGTAGTGCTTTTCAGGCTGCTACTTAAAAGGGCTCCGAAGGTCATATCTTATACGCTCTGGTGTGTGGTTGCCTTACGCCTTATAATTCCCTTTTCCTTTGAGAGTGTATTAAGTCTATTGCCACGAAATACAAATGCTGCGCCGATTCCCCACGATATTATCTATCAGAAGACTCCGCAGATTAACAGCGGGATACAAGTAGTTGATACTGTTGTTAACAAGTCATTGCCAGCGCCGACTATTGGGGCAAGTGCAAATCCGATGCAGATATATATAGGGATAGGAGCATTAGTCTGGCTTTTAGGAATAATAGCATTGCTTGTTTACAGCATTGTATCCATTCTTATCTTGAAAAGAAAGCTTAGAGGCGCACAGTTGATTGAGAGTAATATCTACGAGGCTAAGAATCTGCAAACACCTTTCGTGCTTGGATTAATAAGGCCAAGGATATATTTGCCTGTTGGGCTTGACGCTTCCGAAAGAAACTATATTCTGCTGCATGAACAGACCCATATCCATCGAAAGGATTATATCGTAAAAGTATTTGCCTTCCTGATATTGTCCATCCATTGGTTTAATCCCCTTGTGTGGATCGCCTTTATGCTAATGAGCAAGGACATGGAGCTTTCCTGCGACGAAAGAGTCCTGAAAGAGATTGATGGGAAAATGGACGGGGAAATGGCCGGGGGTATTAAAAAGCCCTATGCTAACTCCTTATTGTCGCTGGCTAGCGGAAAGCGCATCCTCAATGGCAGCCCCCTTGCCTTTGGAGAGGGAAATGTCAGGGGACGTATTAAGAACGTGTTGAATTATAAGAAGCCGAGGTTTTGGGTGGTGCTTGCAGCAACTATAGCTGTAGCAGCAGTGGGAATTGGGCTATTGTCAAACCCTTTGTCAAGTTCTATAGAAGAAGCAGAAAGGTATGGGATTGATATAAAAGCACAAGGACCTTATTCTTTAATCTACTTGAGTTTTAAGCATTCTATTTCGCCAGATGGATTCGTCAATGCCAGAGGGGAAAACCAATACCGGTTCAACGAAGAGATATTTGAAATAACAAGTAATATTGAATCGGATAGGATTTCAATTACTAATCCCAAATACGAAGAAGAGCCTGTAGGGGATCAAATAATCGTCATGGGCGATATGACACTGGATGTATCAGAATACTCAGATAGACGGTGTCTGCGTGTGAGCACGCCTGATGGAAGTGATACCGGATATGCTATTTGCAAAATGGATGATGAGGTTTGGATAAGTCATGGGGATTGGTATGGAGAAAAGAAGGATGTCTGGTGGTGTGATTACATTATGAAAATCGCATCGGGTGTTTCAGCATTCAATTCATCGAGTTCAACAAATCCTTCAGCATCCGGCCCATCAAGCACTCCAGGTGCTTCTGAATCAAGTCCTTCGAGTGCAACTGATGCTTCAGCATCCAACCCTTCGAGTGCAACGAATGTCGCGACCTATGATACGAGGTATAATAGAGTGAAAATTTCCTTTCTCTCCGACATGATGGGCTTTAGGT
>JAAYBT010000233.1 GCA_012730015.1 Clostridiaceae bacterium | reverse complement strand
TTGTGATATTTCAACCGGAAGCCTGACAGTTAAGGACTCTGACATAGGGCAGGATTCTATGCTATATGCCTCCTCCGGCAGTATTTGTGCCGATTTTGCGAAGGCCGGGATTATGGGCGGATGCAAGCTAATGGCTGCAAAAGGTGATATTCAGCTGAATCTTCCTAAGGACGGCGCAGCTTGGTCGTTGGTAGCTAAATCCACAAAGGGACGCGTTAAAGACAAAATGGACCCAAAGCCCGAAACGCTTGAAACTCTATCATCCGGCGAAGTACATTGTGATGTAGGGGGCGGTGGTCCTTTGATTGATATCTATGTGGACGACGGGGACATAACACTGGAGTAGCTGTGTCTAAAGGCAAGATATCTAGATTACTCTCAGGATCTTATTAAGCACTGCAAAGACTACGACTGCGATGTTGGATATGCTCGACAAAAGAATCTGCGGCTTGTGTAGATTTTTGTCAAAGGATTGCTCCTTGTCTTTTAGCTTCTTAATAATGAAGTGCACCTGAAGCAATATTGCAAAGGATGCCAGTATTTTAAGGTAATGTGTGATCAGATAGAAAGCACAGTACACAAGGAAAAGAACAACTATCATGTTGTAAACAACACTTATACCGGTTCCAAAACGCTTCAAATCTATATCTACCAAGTCTTCGAGCTCTTCCTCCAGCTCCTCATCGAGCTGCTGATCCGGGAAATTATTTACCGTAAGCAGGCTATAGATATCCTTTAGCGAAAGCACTACAACAGCAATTGATACTAGCACAAAGAATAGATTGTGATTTGTGGAAACTGCTATAAGCGGTAATGCAAATATTGCTAAAAACAGTAATACAGCTCCTTTTGATTGCATTGTTTAACTCCTCTATTTAATCTAATATTCATTCCATTACTACCTGACCTTAAGGTGTCTATTCTATGGGCGGCTCAGGTACGTCGTTCGGGTCCTGTAGCTTGCTATCGTCATTTGACGCAGGTTTATTCGCGTCGGGCGCATGTGTTGTACCATCACCTGCGGGAGGCATATTGTCCCCGGTTGCGGGCTCACTAGTATTATCTGTAGGAGGCATTTCATCTCCAGGCGTACTGTCATTATTTACTGGAGGGGTATTGTCGCCGGGGGCAGGGACTGATACTTCGCCCTCTGGTGTCGGCCCAACTAAAAGTATCTGTGTACATGGATTGTACCTGCTGGTATGTAATTTTGTCTGAGAAATCACCTTTCCATCTTCCTTGATAGTCTTAAAGGTTTCAACGACAAAGCCATCCAGACCCTCCTGCAATTCCTTTGTTGTTCCCGGTGGTAAGGTCGGATCCAGCGTGGTTTGTACAGTAAACGGTGTCCGGCTAAGGATCTTATTGCTAATTATAACGCTCTTACTTGGGTTTTCATTAGTTCCTAATATTGAAAAGTATATTCTGTTGCCCTGCACGCGTGAGCGAAGCTTTATTGGCCAGTTTGTTGAGTTCACAAATCTATGATCAGTACCTCCGTAATAGGCGGTTGCATCCTGCCCCAGGGGCACATAAGCCACTGTAAAGGAGTGATTCTTTCTTTCTGTGACCTGAAGGTCTGACTTCAAAACCGCGTTGTATATCGTGGTAGAAACCTGGCAAATTCCGCCGCCGATGCCATCCTCAATCCTACCTCTTATGTATACGTGAGCCGTTTTATAGCCATGGGCAGCATCTCTGGGCCCAACAACTTCATTGAAGGAGAACTCTTCGCCGGGAAGGAGGGTCAGGTCATCAATCTTGGCCACGGCGAGCTCCATATTGTGTTTTCGGTTTCTACCATTCTGTGTACCTGTACCGAAGCTTGTGTGTACAGCAGCGAGTTCGTCTCTGAACAACATGGACTGAGCCATTTCGGAAGTAATCGAAGGCATCACCGTGGAAACCGGCAGCAAACGCTCGCTGTCTTCTTCCTGCTCCAGCTCTTTTATTATTTCCTCTAGTTTCCTCTTATCTACGCTTCTTCCAACAGAATGCGGAGTCAAGACCAGTTTGTTATCCTCGACGGTGTAGGAAGCCTCTCTGGATTCGCTGACAATCTGATCATATAATTCATTTGCACTAAAGCTCTTTGTTGGCTTGGTTAGTATAATTTCAGGTGTTATGGTTTCGGATTTGCCACTCTTAATCACATTTTTGACCAGGGTAATAGTGTTTGCCTTATCAATATGTTTCCCATGTCTACCTGATCTGAGTATTACCTCACTGTCTGTTATTAAAAGAGAGCTTTCTTTTACGCTATTGAAGACTTTAACAGAGAATATGTCAACTAAGCTTTTTACTTTAGCCTCGCTAAAGGTCTGATCAAGGTCAATTCTTACTCCTTGGATTCCTGCTTTTGCAATATCATACAGTCGTTTAAACACATTGCCGCTACGCCCTACGGAATAAGCTTTCTCAATAGCTGCCTGTGTATCATATATTACTTCAAGTTCGGGAAATGTGCGTGTGAGCTCCGCGCTCTCTGATTTTAAAGAAACGAACAAGTCGGTGCTTGAGGCATCATATACCTCGCTCAGTAGCTGACTCATTTGGTTTCTATCCATTCCGGAGACATCCAGGCTGCCTACATGGACGCCCTTATAGACCCTGTCGTTTTTCAAGGTCATTGCTGCAAATGCAGATGCTGAAAAGAGCATCATAATAATAAAAATGATAAAAATAGTTAGCAGTATATTTTTATTGCTCTTGACCTTGCTTACCTGAGCCTCAGATTCCATGTTTTTCTCCTACTCCAATGTATTTGTCACATAGCTTATATAGACTATTTTATTATCTGGAATGTTTCAATGTAACACCCTACATTATACTAGAGTATTATTAAAATTTCATTACTATAGCTTCAATATTTAGAAACAATCTAGAAAAACTATGTAAAATAAGTTAAAATTATAAGGAAGTAGTAGTTATTTTATATGATTGTAAAGGTGTGATTTGCTTATGTGTCTTCTAAAAAGGACCGCGGATGGTGATTTCTTCAGTGATGAAGAGCTTCAATACATATGTGAAGAGCTCCAGGCTAATCCATCGTTTACCGACATGACTATCCGGTATGGCACGGCGAGCTATTTTAACCGTATCAAAAAAGTTGTCAGACGAGATAGAATAGGTGAGGTTGTTTTTTGCGTTATCAGGCCCAATGGGAAAATTATTTTGACAAGGTGCAAAAATTATCCCGAAAGTATTTACAGAATACCCACAGGCGGGATTGGTCACAATGAGAGAATTATTGATGCAATATTCCGTGAGGTGAAGGAAGAGCTGGGTCTTGCAGTTAAGATTAGAGACTTTTTGGGTGTAATCAGAATTAGGTTCGAACATGGGGATGAGCATGCACTGTTCTATTCCTATATTTTCATTCTGGATGAAATCGGCGGAAGACTGCTGGAGGATGCCAGTGACGATGAGATTAGCGAGATTAAGGAAGTCGATGTTGAACAAATGGAGGCTATTGTCGGCTCCCTTAATGAAATCAAGGGTAAATGGCACGATTGGGGAAAGTTCAGGTATATTACCTCAAACGCAGTTTTGAGATATCTTATAAAAGCACGAAGCAGGCAAAATTAAGGCCGGAATGTATATAAATGGTTATTTGCGCCTATACTTAAGGTAAGCGGACTTATTTACAGTATTTTTAAATGAAGGTGCAAATAATGAATAGTGAATTACAATTGAAGGATAAGAGAAGATTATTTCCGGCAACTCGCATTCGAACGAAGATGACTGCCGAAGACCAGGAGATTCTAAGGGCAGCACAGGATGCCCGTGATGATTGGATTGACGCTAGTGCCGGTTTCGAGCAGGTATACGATGAAATGCTGGTAGATTACTTTACATATAAGCTCAAGGCCTGTGAATCAAGGTATATCTATTTTGTAAGACTCGCCAAAGAAAAGGGAATATCGTTCTACATTTAATACACAAGTCATATTTGTCCGAAGGTACAAGTATAATTAAGTTGACAAATATTTGTGGGGTGTGATCATAGTGATAGACTATGGAGTAATCCTTGCCTATGGCCTAGGGCTAATATTACTGTTCATACTGGGAAGAATATTCATTGTGCCGCTTAAGGTGGTATTAAAGCTCGTCGTAAATGCACTGCTTGGTGCGATTTCAATATTTTTGGTCAATTGGGTTGGCGGCTTTTTCGGTTTTCATATCGCTCTCAATATCTATACAGCATTTATTGTCGGAACTCTTGGGATTCCGGGCTTTGTGCTGCTTGTAATTCTCAAACTGATTTTCGCTATAAATTAGTCCCCGGCACCTCTTCACAAAAGGCACTTATAATGTTAAAATATAATCAAACATACGCTCAATATTGTATACAATATACGAGATGAGTTGATTGAAATCCATCATTAAGTGGCAATACAATAATGAATAAGCAATATAAGTGCAAAAATTTATGTAAAACTCTTTTTGCATTATATATAGCACTAAAAAATAGATTTGGAAATAGTAAAGGGGAGATTAGAATGGGAAAGATCATGAAGACCATGGACGGAAATACCGCCGCGGCCCATGTGGCATATGCATTTACCGATGTCGCCGGGATTTATCCGATTACGCCTTCATCTGTAATGGCAGAGCTTGTCGATGAATGGGCGGCGCATGGGAGAAAGAACGTTTTCGACCAGGAGGTAAGGGTTGTTGAAATGCAGTCTGAAGCGGGTGCTGCCGGAACAGTACACGGGTCATTGGCTGCAGGCGCATTGACTACGACATTTACGGCATCGCAGGGATTACTTCTGATGATACCAAATCTTTACAAGATTGCAGGGGAGCTTTTACCGGGCGTGTTCCATGTAAGTGCCAGGGCTGTTGCGAGTCATGCTTTATCGATATTTGGCGATCATTCCGACGTAATGGCATGTCGCCAGAGCGGCGCTGCCTTACTTGCACAAAACAGTGTTCAGGAAGTAATGGATCTTGCAGCTGTTGCACACTTGAGCGCTATCAAGGGCAGGGTGCCCTTCATCAACTTCTTTGATGGATTTAGAACCTCCCATGAGCTGCAAAAGATTGAGACGCTGGACTATGCTGACCTGGCAAAGCTGCTGGACTATGATGCAGTGAGAGCATTTAGAAAAAGAGCACTGAACCCTGAGCGTCCAAATGTCAAGGGAACAGCACAGAATCCTGACATCTTCTTCCAGGCACGCGAAGCTTCGAACCGCTACTATGATGCGCTTCCGGAAATTGTTGAGGAATACATGAATGAGATCAACAAGCTTACAGGAAGAAATTATGGCTTGTTCAATTACTATGGAGCACCGGACGCAGATAGAATTATTATTGCTATGGGTTCTGTTTGTGAAACAATAGATGAAACTATTGATTATCTTGTAAGCAAGGGTGAGAAGGTCGGCGTTGTTAAGGTTCGTCTGTACAGACCTTTCTCAGCTAAGCATCTAATTAAGGTTATTCCCGATTCAGTAAAGAAAATTGCAGTTTTGGATAGAACGAAGGAGCCGGGAGCACTTGGAGAGCCTTTGTATCAGGACGTTTGCACCGCTCTTTACGAGAATGGCAAGATGCCGCAGATCATAGCCGGGCGCTATGGGCTCGGTTCAAAGGATACGACACCGGCTCAGATAGTTGCCGTATACAATAACCTCAAATTAGATAGTCCAAAGAGTCACTTTACAATAGGAATTGTTGATGATGTTACGCATCTGTCCCTCGACACAGGCGACGAAATCGATACTGTTCCTGAAGGTACTGTAAGCTGTAAGTTCTGGGGACTTGGCTCAGATGGTACTGTCGGTGCAAATAAGAATTCAATCAAGATCATAGGCGATCATACAGACATGTATGCTCAGGCTTATTTTGCTTACGACTCCAAGAAGTCCGGCGGTGTAACAATTTCGCATCTTAGATTTGGTAAAAAGCCGATTCGCTCCACCTACCTGATAAACAAAGCAGACTTTGTTGCCTGCCACAATCCTTCATACATTGACAAATATGAAATGGTAGAGGATCTCAAGGATAACGGAACCTTCCTCTTGAATTGCGGCTGGACGAAGGAAGAGCTTGAAGATAAGCTTCCGGCAAATGTGAAACGCTATATTGCAAAGCACAATATCAATTTCTATACTCTTGATGGTGTTTCAATAGGCAAGGAGATTGGTCTTGGAAGCAGGATTAACATGATTATGCAGTCTGCCTTCTTTAAGCTGGCTGATATTATTCCCCTTGATGACGCTGTGAAGTATATGAAGGACGCTATTAAGGCGACCTATGGAAATAAGGGCGAGAAGATAGTAAATATGAATTATCTCGCAGTTGACAAGGGAATTGAAGCATTGAATAAGGTTGATGTTCCCGCCACCTGGGCTAATGCATCTGACACCAAGCAGGAGACAAAGGATGTGCCTGAGTTTATCAGCAAGGTACTTGAGCCTATGAACAGCCAGCTTGGAGATAAGCTTCCCGTCAGCACTTTTGCTGGCATAGAGGACGGCGCCTTCCCATGCGGCACTGCAAAGTATGAGAAGAGGGGTATAGCGGTTGATGTTCCCGAATGGCAGATGGAAAACTGTATTCAGTGCAACCAGTGTTCCTATGTATGCCCCCATGCAGCAATCAGGCCCTTCCTTCTTAGTGAGGACGAGGCGAAGAATGCTCCTGAGGGCTTTGAATCAAAGAAGGCGATCGGCAAGGGCTTCGAGAGTCTGAACTTTAGGATTCAGGTCTCGGCACTTGATTGTGCAGGCTGCGGAAGCTGTGCAAATGTATGTCCTTCCAAGGAAAAGGCATTGATTATGAAGCCTCTTGAGACTCAGCTAAAGCAGGAGGAAAACTGGAATTATGCTATGACTATAGAGCCTAAGAATCCGATGGGGACAGGTTCGGTCAAGGGCAGTCAGTTCCAGGAACCGTTGCTTGAGTTCTCAGGCGCATGTGCCGGCTGTGGAGAAACTCCCTATGCTAAGCTGATAACACAGCTTTTCGGGGACAGGATGATGATAGCAAATGCCACAGGTTGTTCGTCAATCTGGGGCGGAAGCGCACCGTCAATGCCTTACTGCACTAATAAGAAGGGCTTTGGGCCGTCCTGGGCAAACTCGCTGTTTGAGGACAATGCGGAGTTCGGATATGGTATGTATCTTGGCGTTAAACAGATTAGAAGTGGGCTGGCAGACAAGTGCAGGAAAGCTCTGGAGAAGAACCTGCCTGAGGACTTGAAGAATGCTCTTTCAAGCTGGCTCGAAAACATAGATGATGCCGAAGGATCCCAAAAAGCATCGCAGTTGATTAAGAGCGAAGCAGGAAAGTATATTGCGCAAGGTACGGCAGATGCGGAAGCGAAGGCTATTTTGGAGGAGATACTCGAAAACAGTGAATATCTGGTCAAGAAGTCGCAGTGGATCCTTGGTGGAGACGGCTGGGCTTATGACATAGGCTTTGGCGGACTTGATCATGTTCTCGCTTCAAATGAGGATGTAAATGTGCTCGTATTTGACACAGAGGTTTACTCAAATACCGGCGGACAGTCCTCGAAGTCGACACCGACAGGTGCAGTAGCTCAGTTTGCCGCATCAGGTAAGAAAACCAAGAAGAAGGACCTTGGCATGATAGCAATGTCTTACGGATATGTATATGTAGCACAGGTAGCAATGGGAGCCAACCAGAGTCAGCTGCTCAAGGCCTTGGCAGAGGCTGAGAAGTATAACGGACCATCCCTTATCATTGCCTATGCTCCATGTATCAACCACGGAATCAGGCTGGGTATGGGTAGTTCACAGCTTGAGGAAAAGAACGCAGTAGAAGCAGGCTATTGGCATCTGTATAGATACAATCCTATGCTGAAGGAAGAAGGAAAGAATCCATTTATTCTGGATTCCAAGGAACCTACCAAGTCTTACAAAGACTTTATTATGGGCGAGGTCAGGTATTCTTCCTTGACAAGATCATTCCCGCAGAGAGCGGAAGTATTGTTTGAGGCTGCGGAAAAGAACGCAAAAGAGCGTTATGAGACATACAAGAAGCTGGCCGAGGGCTAAAAGCGGCTCTATGTGAATTGTTGGGCTCAAGTAAAATAAGTACTTCTTAATATAATCCAGTGGACGACCGTAAAAAAAGGTTGTTCACTGGATTTATTAAATGCTCCTAAGATTTCCGCCTCAGGGCGTTTTTTTGGCCCTTCGGCTAAAAACGCGTGTCGGGGGATAAAGAAACTCTCACTTCAGTGGTGGTTTCAATCCCCCTCTGAAGGAGCATTTGATAAATTGCCCGCAACGCGATACACACAAAGCGCATAAGGAAGGCGCAAAAGCGCCCGCAGCGTATTTTGCTTTGTAAAAACGCGATTTGGCGTACAATTTGCGCAAGCGCTCATTGAATTAGCGCCTAAGAGGCATGGGGATGCATATTGATTTACTTCTACAAAGGCTATCGGCGGCATATAATTTACTGTTTCGCATCTGAGAATAGCCGGAGGTAAATCATGCTGGACATGGAAAGAGAAATTGCAGAAAATTACGGACTGGACGTCAGAAATCTGTTTCCATATAAAAATATACTGGTCGTTGCTACTCCCTATGGGCGAAAGGCGCTTAAAAGATTACCGTTTTCACCTGAAAGGATACTCTTTGTACATGGTGCTAAGGAGCATCTTGCAGGCAATGATTTCGAGAGAGTCGACAGATATATATGCACCTTATCCGGCGAGCCATACTTTATCTACAGCGGTAGCTGCTACTGTCTCACTGATTATATAGAGGGTCGGGAAAGCAATTTTGACAATGATAATGATGTGAGGCTGGCTGCCAGGGTGCTTGCCCAACTGCATAAGGCCTCAAAGGGTTATGTGGCGCCTTCTGGCTGCAAAGTGCAGGATGAGCTGGGCAGGTTGCCCCTTTATTTCGTGAAAAGGCTTGATGATATTAAGAAAATGAGGAGACAGGCTAAGAAGGGAAAGGGTAAATTTGATGAGCTCTTCTTGCAATATGCCGATTATTTTGTTGAAACAGCAGAGGATGCTATTGATGAGCTGGCCTCCTCTCATTATATGGAGCTTGTTGAAAAGACAAGGGACGAGGGCCTTTTTTGTCATCACGATTTCACCCAGCACAATATTATTATGGCCGGTGAAAGGGCAACAGTTACAGGCTTTGATTACTGCTGCTTCGAGCTTAGGGTATATGATCTTGCCAACCTTATCAGACGGAAAATGCGCAAATGTGACTGGGATGTATCTAGGAGTGAATTGATCGTTAATTCTTATAATTCCGTAGAGCCGATCAATGAAGATGAATTGTGTGTAATGAAAATCATCCTCAGATTCCCCCAGAAGTTTTGGCGCGTAGTTAACAGGTATTACAACAGCAGACGCAGCTGGTCTGAAAGAAGCTCTGTAATAAGGCTTCAGGAAGTAATTGACGAGGTAGGCCCTTTTGAAGAATTTCTTAGGCAGTGTGACACCCTTCTATGAATAATTAGTAGGTATTGAAGGAGTTTGAGGGCTAGAATAGCCCTGTTATAATACCCCTCTCATCTATATCAATTTTTTCTGCAGCAGGTGCTTTGGGTAAACCCGGCATCGTCATAATATCTCCTGTCAATGCGACGATAAAACCGGCACCGGCAGATACTGTGATCTCCCGTACGTTTATTTCAAAGCTCTCAGGCCGGCCAAGGAGCTTGGGGTTATCTGTCAAAGAGTATTGAGTCTTTGCTATACATATCGGTAATTCATCAAGCTTCATTTTCTCAATCTTTTTGATAGACTTATCGGCAGCCGGAGAATATTTTACACAGCCTGCTCCGTATATTTCCCTGGCAATTGTCTCGATTTTTGCTTTAATAGGCTGCTTTTCATCATATAAGACCTTGAAATTTGACGGAGTATGGTTTATTAGGCGGACAAGCTTCTGTGCAAGCTCCAGCCCACCCTTGCCGCCTTTTGAGTAGACCTGTGAGAATGCGACCTCAACATCCAGGCTTTTGCATCTTGCCGTTACATAGTCAATCTCATGCACAGTATCGGTATCGAAGTGGTTAATTGCAACCAGTACCGGAATCCCAAACCTTTGCAGGTTCTCAACATGCTTTTCCAGATTGACAAAGCCTCTCTTCAGAGCGTTCAGGTCCTCCTCCTTAAGGTTGTCCTTCAGGGCGCCGCCGTTATATTTCAGCGCTCTTATTGTAGCTACCAGTACAACAGCATCAGGTTTGAAGCCTGCGCATCTGCATTTGATGTCAAAGAATTTTTCAGCGCCCAAATCAGCGCCAAAGCCTGCCTCGGTGATGACGTAATCAGCCAGCTTCAAGGCTAGCCTTGTCGCGATTATACTATTGCAGCCGTGAGCAATATTGGCAAAGGGACCACCATGCATTAATGCAGGGGTATTTTCAAGGGTTTGTACAAGATTCGGCTTTATAGCGTCCTTCAATAGTGCAGCCATGGCTCCCTCTATTTTAAGCTGTGCGGCTGTAATTGGCTCATTTGAGTAATTGTAGCCTATAATAATTCTGCCCAGCCGAGCTTTCAAATCAGTCAAACCGGAAGCAAGGCACAAAATTGCCATGACTTCGGAGGCAACTGTAATGTTGAAGCCGTCTTCACGGGGACTGCCATTTGATTTGCCTCCCAGGCCGACCACTATGCTTCTCAAAGCCCTGTCGTTCATATCCATTGCCCTTTTCCAGAGTATCTGTCTGGAATCGATACCCAGTTCATTTCCCTGCTGTATGTGATTGTCTATAGCAGCGGATAAAAGGTTGTTTGCAGCAGTTATGGCGTGCATATCACCGGTGAAATGAAGGTTGATGTCCTCCATCGGAACTACCTGTGCATAACCGCCGCCGGCGGCTCCTCCCTTGACCCCCATAACGGGACCTAGAGAAGGCTCTCTAAGAGCGATAATGGCCTTTTCCCCTATACAGGTCATTGCCTGCCCGAGGCCGACGGTAGTGGTTGTCTTTCCCTCTCCTGCAGGGGTAGGATTGATAGCGGTTACCAAGACAAGCTTGCCATCCTTCCGGCTTTTAACCCTATCCCACAGGTTAGAGGATATCTTGGCCTTGTATTTACCATATAAATCTAACTCCTCCGGGCTGATTCCCAATGAGGATGCTATTTCTGTTATAGGTCTAATCGTACATTGCTGAGCAATTTGAATGTCTGAAAGCATTGTTCACTTCACCTTTCACCTTTAGCATTTGAATAATTCCTGCTACACTCCTATTTTCTGTTTCTTTTGCTTGTTTATTATACCATAATTTATTATGGTATAATTGTGCATGTGCATTTTCGCACCAGCGAAAAACTTGCACGCACCTAAATTCCGCCGGAGGCGTATAATAGCCTCACATATAGGCGATGTGAGGTTTATTATACCATAATTTATTATGGTATAATTGTGCATGTGCCATTTCCTATCCATTTTACATATAATGTAACAGGAGGAGTTGGTCGTGTAAGGCTGGCGGGGTGCAGTAGTGGCGGTGATTGTGTGAACGGACTGGAGATTGGAGATATCGTTGCCCGAAAATCCTATGGGTGTGATGTTTGCTTTAAGGTAGTTGACATCGATGATAAGGACGCAAAAAAAATAGCTACTTTAAAAGGAATAATATATAGGCTGGAGGCCGATGCACCTGCATCTGACCTGGAAATACAGTGCAAAAGCAGCGAAATTTCAAAAAACACTTGACATAAACAAATTACCCTTGTTATAATATAATATTTTTTGACAAGCTGCACTGTTTGTGATACAATATCCAAAACAGAAGATGAGGTGATTCGATGGCAGAAAAGAGTGACCTGTTCCAGATAAAGAAAAGTATTGAGACCTGCGTTGGCGAGAGGGTCCAATTGAAAGCCAATAAAGGAAGAAAGAAGGCTTTTATAAAAGAAGGAGTTATTGAAAACTCATATCCAAGCATCTTCATTATAAAGTTTGAGAACGAATATGAGACAACACGACGAGTTTCCTACAGTTACACAGATGTACTCACAAAAGCAGTTGAACTTGTAATATGTAAGGACGACAAAACAATACGCGTCAGCTGACACGATGATATGGATAAATCTTAAATGAATGCCAGAAAGCAACCCAATCAATTGATCGGGTTGCTTTTTTTTGTAATAATTCAGGGGTCTTGTCAATATATATTTATTAAGCCGTAAAAACCATTTTATAGGTACGATAAGGTTTTTGTGGATATATGCATACAGTCATGCGGGGGGAGGATTTTTAATGTCTCTGGAATTAATTAAGGAGGCCGTAAGGCTAAATCAGCCCATAGGTGAGGACACGATCCAGACCATTGTTGAGAATGATATTATAGTACCGGATGTTAAGCCGGATATTTCCCGAATATTACTGCTGGACGGGGAAAGTTGGATCGATAGCGCAGAGGTAGCGACGGACAAGGTGCTGATAAGCGGTACAGTCAGGTACAAGATACTCTATGTCTCGGATGACTCTGAGCAGCCGATAAAGAGCATAAATTCTTCTACAGGTTTCCACTACTCTATGGATATTCCTAATACCCGTCAAGGTATGCAATGCAGGGTGGAATGCGACATTGAACACATGGAGTACGAGGTGATAAATAGCAGGAAGGTTAATGTCAAGGCAATAGTGAGCCTGGCCGGCAAGACGACCGATCAGATTGAGCGACTCATAACTCAGGATTTTGATGGGCTTGAGGGCATTCAGGTTTTAAGGAACACAATTAGTGTGAATTCCTATATAGGGAATAGTGAGTCCAGCTGCCTTGTTGGGGAAATACTTGAAATGCCCACAGGGAAGCCGGCCATATTGGAAATCCTCAGGAGTGATGCGAGGGTAACAGCAAAGGATTTTAAGGTCACAGAGGATAAAATTGATGCCATTGGCGAGCTTTATTTATCGACACTATATATTGCCGATGACGAGACTCGCACAATCCAGTACATGGAGCATCAGATTCCCTTCACACAGCCCATAGAGTTGGCTGGAGTTAATGAAAGCTCTTATTGTGATCTTGATTATAGCTTGGGCGAGGTCATGTGTGAAGCGCTTGAGGACTCAGACGGAGAGCTGCGCCAGTTGAGATGCGAGGCCATGCTAAGTGTATACGCCGAGTGCTTTGAGAAAAGGGAAGTGGAGCTTGTTGAAGATGCTTACAGCCCCTACTCCAGAGTGAGCATCGAAAAAGAGAATCTGATTCTGCAGGAGCTTGTGTCTGAGAATGAAAGCCAGATAACAGTGAAGGAAGCAATCGAAATTGATGAAGATTCTCCGGACATTTCCGAACTGTTTAATGTGCTTGGGAAGCTGTCACTCTCAGGCGGTGAAATAGCAGATGAACGGATTAACGTCGAAGGTGTAGTGGTCACGAATGTTCTTTATCTTGCAGACGATGAAGATGAGCCGGTATTGTGTGCAAGCCGTGAAATCCCCTTCAGGCAATCGCTGGAGGTAAAGGGAGTTAGTGAAGACATGGGTCTTGGTGTGGAGATGGATATTGAGCATTGCAGCTATAATATCATTTCGACTAAGCAGATCGAAGTTCGTTTTATTATCGGTTTGAAGACAAGAGTTGGTAGGCAGATAACCGTGCCGGTTATTGTAAATGCTGAAGAACAGACCCTGGATGAGAACAGGCTGGCACAGCAGCCCAGTGTTACTATTTATTTTACACGGCAGGATGATACACTATGGAATATTGCAAAAAAATATTACACAACAGTCGATGAGCTTATCATGCATAATGAATTGGAGGACATCGGCGAGCTAAGAGGAGGAGAGCAGCTGATCATCCCCAGAAAGCTTTAATAATCCCTTTTTAAAATTACTTTTCGATGGGTGCTCGGGAACATTACTTCCGGGCACTTTTTGATTTTTGTTTGTAATGGGAATGTTTTTTGTATATACTATACATTAATAAGATTCAAGCATTTTGGGGTGAATAAATGCCGGTCCTTGAAGTACCTGCGCATGCAAAAATTAATCTATCTTTGGATGTACTGAATAAAAGACCCGATGGATATCATGATTTAAGAACGATTATGCAGACAGTTGATCTGTATGACATTATTCGTCTTGAAACTATTGATAGTGAAGGACTGGAACTGGAATGTGACCTTGACTGGCTGCCTCTGGATGAAAGAAATACTGCCTGGAGAGCCGCAAACTTATTTGTTAGCAGGCTTAAAATTAGAAGCGGCTTGAAAATCAAAATAAGTAAAAAAATCCCTGTAGCTGCCGGGCTTGCGGGCGGAAGCGCAGATGCGGCGGCCGTATTGCGCGGGCTGAACAATTTGTTTTCAACAGGTCTTGACAATACTGAGCTTGGAGAGATGGCAAGACAGCTTGGCGCCGATGTCACCTATTGCATAAGCGGCGGGACTAAGCTTGCTGAAGGGATTGGAGAGCTCCTGAGCCCCCTGCCGGATTTTAGTGGCGTTGATCTTGTGCTGGTGAAGCCTCATGTAGGCGTTTCAACACCCTGGGTCTATGGAAATCTCAAGCTTGATGACATTACAGATGATGACAGACCGGACACGACATTGTTAAGAAGGGCATTGGCACAAAGGGATTTAGATAAGCTTGCAGCGCATATGAAAAATGTGCTTGAGCTTGTGACGATTCCCAGATATAGTATTGTGAAGGATGCAAAAAGCCTGCTTATGGATTTGGGTGCTCTCGGTAGCATGATGAGTGGAAGCGGACCTACTGTTTTCGGCATTTTCCCGAATCGAAGCTCTGCTTTTACGGCTTTTAAAGCCCTTGCAGAGGACAGCAGATGGCAGTGCTTTTTGACTAATACAACAGGAGAACAGCTATAGCAAGTATATAGTATATAATTGTTATATAAGGAGATGTGCATAGGAATGGCTGGAAAACTATCAAAGGTAAACCTGAATGACTACAA
>JAAYBT010000232.1 GCA_012730015.1 Clostridiaceae bacterium | reverse complement strand
CGGAAGCCGGAAGCCGGAAGCCGGAAGTCGGAAGCCGGAAGCCGGAGGTTTTAAACTGTGATATAAAGGCATAGGATTAGCCTACAGGCATTTTGTCATGTTGCACGTTTTGAGTTCCGCAGCATAATATATTGCGGGCATGTATGATAGCATATCACTATATATTATACTATTGAATTATATCAAGGATACATCGCAAGAGCCTTCTATGAGATTAATATAGATAGACCGGAGGTAAATATGTCTAAGCAAGTCTGGAAACCATCTACTATGCTGAATCCTGTACCTGTAGTCATGGTCACATGTGCGGATTCTGAAGGGAAGGCAAATATAATAACACTGGCCTGGGCAGGAACTATCAATTCTGAACCGCCCATGCTATCTATTTCAGTACGTAAGGAAAGATATTCCTATGAGCTGATAAAAAAGAAGGGCCAGTTCGCTGTGAATCTGACCACCCGTGACTTGGTACGTGCTACCGACCTGTGCGGAGTAAAATCGGGAAGGGACATGGATAAATTTGAATTAACCGGGTTGACAGCACAGAAGGCTTCCATTATCGATGTGCCCATAATAAAAGAGAGCCCTGTTTCGTTGGAATGCGTTGTCGAGGAGACACTTGAGCTGGGCAGTCATGATGTTTTCATTTCAAAAATCGTAGCTGTGCAGGCGGAGGAAGCGCTACTGAACGAGAAGGGCAAGCTGGAGCTGGAGAAGGCAGGTTTGATTTGCTTTTCCCATGGCAAGTATTGGTCACTTGGAGAGGAGCTTGGCTTCTTTGGATATTCCGTTGCAAAGAGAGAGGGCATAGAGCGGTAGGGAAGCAACACTGCTTTCCTATCCTGCGAAGGACTTTTTACTAATAAGATAAAGATAACACTTAGGTTATGTAAGGTCATTTGAGTTTACTAAAAAGGCTATCGGAGGATTCTTCCGATAGCCTTACTGTATGACGGACATGCCGCCAATGTGTGGTTTTGTTGTTTTCTTTCAGACAGCATCTACTCCGCTGCAGAACCAGAGCCGTCAACCGGGACTTACTTAGTGGCCAGAACCTTCTTGAGCTTTGCAAATCTCGGGAGGCCATTTTCCAATGGCGGGGTAGAAACACCCTGGATTAAAGGCAGAGCATAGTCAATAAAGGACTTGTTTAGTCCATTGCCTGCTTCGTTAATCCACTCACGGGGAATTTTCTTCTCAGTGTTAGCAACATCCGTTAAGCTAATAAGCTTAATATTGCATTTGTAGTCTGGCCTTGAATCCCTTTCAAAGCCAACCATATAGTCCGTTTTGCCTTCCACTGCGTATCTGACAGCCATTTGCCCGGCCAGGTATGCTTCATTGACGTCTGTCAAAGAACCTACATGGGCGGCGCATCTTTGCAATAGGCTAAACTCGATACCGCGTACCTTGGCACCTGTCTTTTCTTTCAGGATATTAGCCAGTGTTGAGGCAAGTCCGCCTAACTGCGCATGACCGAATGCATCCTTGCTCTGTGCAAGATCAGAACCGTATTCTGAAATGTATTTGCCGTCCTTATCCCTGATACCTTCAGAAACAGCGATGATTACTTTATTCTGCTTCTTATAGACTTCGGTTGTCTCAGCGATAAACTTGTCCATATCAAAGGGAATCTCAGGCAAGTAAATCAAATCAGGTCCGAAACCGGCGTAGGAGGCAAGAGCAGCAGAAGCTGTGAGCCAGCCTGCATTTCTACCCATGATTTCAAGAACGGTTATCATTCCTGTATCGTAGACTCTTGCATCATGATAAACTTCCATTGTCGAGGTGGCGATGTATTTTGCGGCGCTTCCATATCCGGGGCAGTGGTCTGTTCCCCAAAGGTCATTGTCAATTGTCTTCGGCACGCCCATTACCCTGCACTCATAACCGGATTGCTGCATGAATTTGCTTATCTTGTTACAGGTATCCATGGAGTCATTACCGCCATTATAGAAAAAATACCTGATGTTGTACTTTTTGAAAACTTCCAGAAGCCGCTTGTAATCAGTATCATCATCTTCAGCATTTTTCAGCTTGTAACGAACAGAACCCAGAGCGGAGGAGGGAGTAGTCTTCAAAAGTTCCATTTCATAAGGATCTTCCTTGCTCATATCATAGAAATTCTCTTCGAGAATGCCTCTAATTCCATGAGCGGCACCATATACGGCTGTTATAGCTCCTTGAGCTAATGCTTCTTGAAAAACGCCTGCAGCACTTGCGTTAATTACTGAGGTTGGACCTCCGGACTGACCAAAAATAGCTGCACCTTTTAACTCACTCATATAGTATTACCTCCTGAATAAAATCAATGTAAAATATATCATAAGCTACCCCAAATTGCAATCGGTGGGGACAAAATATGCTAAAAATTTAACAAAATTTTTATAGTATTTTGCTATACAACTTGATTTTGCATGCAAATCTGATAGAATTAATATGATAAATTTTGGTACAACACATAATCTATCATTGTTATGCAATATTAAATAATATAACTAAAAGGAGTTGTTTTTATGCCATTAGTAACATCAACAGAAATGTTCAAAAAAGCATATGAGGGCGGCTATGCTATAGGTGCCTTTAATGTTAACAACATGGAAATCGTTCAGGGTATTACAGAGGCTGCTAAAGAGGTCAACGCTCCCTTGATACTTCAGGTTTCATCCGGTGCCAGAAAATATGCCAACCACACATATCTGATGAAGCTGGTTGAAGCTGCTATAGCGGAGACTGGGCTGCCAATATGCCTGCATCTGGATCATGGCGATACCTTTGAACTGTGCAAATCCTGTATAGACGGTGGCTTTACATCGGTAATGATCGATGGCTCACATCATTCCTTCGAGGATAACATCAAGCTTACTAAACAGGTCGTTGAATATGCGCACGCTCATGGTGTCGTGGTTGAAGGTGAACTTGGCAGACTCGCGGGTGTTGAGGACGATGTCAATGTATCTGATGAGGATTCCTCCTATACAAGGCCTGAAGAGGTAGAAGAGTTTGTAGCAAAGACAGGCGTTGACTCCCTGGCTATTGCCATTGGGACGAGCCATGGCGCATTTAAATTTAAGGGGGAGCCGAAGCTTAGATTCGATATTCTTGAAGAAGTCAGCAGGAGGCTTCCGGGATTTCCAATCGTTCTTCATGGAGCATCGTCAGTTATCCCTGAGTTGGTTGACAAGATCAACCAATACGGCGGTAACATGCCTGGAGCAAGAGGGGTGCCGGAGCCAATGCTGAGACAGGCTGCAAAGTCTGCTGTTTGCAAGATCAATATTGACTCAGACTTAAGACTGGCAATGACAGCTACCATTAGAGAGTACTTTGCTCAGCATCCTGAGCACTTTGACCCAAGACAGTACCTCAAACCGGCAAGAGAAGCCATAAAGGATCTTGTTAAGAACAAGATTATCAATGTTCTCGGCTGTGACGGTAAGGCTTAAGAACAGGCCAATCTACTTAGATAAAGCGAATATAGAGCCTCATCTATAAAGGGAGCTGGGCTTAGGCATTTACAAAATCTCTAGCTGACTCTCCTCAAGCGGGGTAAAAGTAAAGACCACTCGAAAGCATAAATGCTTTTGTCTGGTCTTTGCCTTTGTTTTGCATATTTGCAATTGACCGCACTGATGGCATTATGCCACCAGTGCAGTTTTTGTGCTCAACTTGAATTTTTCCCCATTATTTTTCTAATGTAAGACAGGATGAGCAGTAAAATCGGCAAAATGAACCCCAGAGTAAAGCTCAACAGCGGCCAAACGGTCGAATCCCATTTTATCTGATAGGACGTATTTGTATATATATTTAATGAATATACTGCCAACAGCAGCCCCATCGGCAGGACAAGAATTTTATAGTCCTTCATTTTAAGGAGCTTTGCCAGGCCGTAAACACCGGCGTATGCATAGCTAAAAACTGAGATAAAGCTGACGCAAACCCAGATAAAGAAAGTCATCGCTTCAATCCTCGAAAAAATGACGAGAAGATCGACTTCTTCCGATGTAATGAACATGGGAAAGCGGAGGTTTGCGATCAGGCTGCTGCCCATTACAAGAACACAGACGGCTACTATGATTAAGTTGCAAAGAGCGCCCAGAAGATACCCCTTGAATAAGGCCCTTTTTGCCTCCTTCACATTTTCGAAGCAGACCGGATACACCATATTTAAAAACACTAGAGGCCATGCGCAATTGAAAAGGAAAGGTATGCTGCCTTTCAAAACAGGGGTCACGCCATTTTCCATGATCGGCAGGAGGTTTTCAGGTTCCATTTTTGGTATCAACATCAAAGTCAAAATTATCAAGAAAGAAAATCCAAAATAAAATATCATCTCTGTTGTCCTGTACATCGTCTCAACACCACACAGCAGGGCGAAAACCAATACGGCTATAAAAAAGACGTTTAAAGGTAAGGTCGGTAATGTGTATGCGAATGCAGTGTGAACAAAATCGCTCATATACCAGACGCTCTGATCAGCCACGACAAGCACCGATAATATTAAAAATACGGCAACAAATCCTCCAGCCAACTTTCCCAAATATAGCTGAATGATTTCAACAAAAGTTTTGTCAGGATTCAGCTCACCAAGCTTGGCAAATATCCAGATAAAGAGTAGCCCTATGGCCGTGCCGAGCAGGATAGAGAGCCATGCGTCCGGTCCCGCCAATTTCGTGATGCTTGATGGGAGAAACAGGATAACAGTGCCGAATGAAAATCCCGATGTCAGAATCATAAGTTGACGGGGTGATATTTTTGTTTTTTTCATTAGAGGCAGCCTTTTATCCTTTCTTCAGCAAGGATTCCATAACGCCCTCAAGCGGCGAGTATATCCATGCAAATAAATCCGAGGGATTACCTATTTCAACCTTCAGCGACTTCAGAATCGACAAACCGACACCCAGGGCGAGCAGCAGCGAAAAGGCCAAGAGTTCTTTGTATGATCTTGCCCGGAGCAGCTTTGGAACCTCAACAGCACATAATATGGCGGCAAAGGCCAATACCAATAGGATTACGATTAAAACCATCACGATTACTCCTCTTCTCTGATAATTGATTTCATGATTAATCCCATATTCCTAATATTCGTATCAAACATAAAGTTTACCTCAAGTTTCGCAAACTCAGTGTCCCAATCGTCTTTCAGCTCGTTCCACATTTTCGGATATGCTCTGTGTATGCTTTCGCCGAAGCCGAAGATATCCGTTTTCAATTCATGTTGAGCTTTGTCCAGCGTTTTTTTGCAAACATCATAAAATTTTTCATTCATGAGGCTAAGTAGCTTATCCAGATTTTCTTTATCTGTAAAATCGACATTGCTCGACACTGTGGAGATGTCCATTTCAACCGAAAACATAACGTTTATGACAGGCTTGCCGTCCGACAGGGATACCTTGATATTTGACTTATTCAAGATTAAATCCACAGTTACATGGGTGTTCTTATCATAATCGACATTATTAACTGATCTTTTG
>JAAYBT010000231.1 GCA_012730015.1 Clostridiaceae bacterium | reverse complement strand
TGCTGCTGCCGCTTCTTCTAGTTCAGCCTGGGCTTCTGCCCCTCCCGGAGGTACCAGAAACTTGAGCTCTTTTTCAGCGGTCCTGTTCAGCCAATCCCTGGCAACAAATGAAATGCTGTACTCCACCTCAGGCTTCAGGATAATATATATGGATGAGTTGGCGCTTTCATGATCAATTACAAGCTCCTCACCCTCCAAATGAGATATCCTCATCCTGGTATTTGGCGTATAAAGGCTTTGCACAGCACATCTTATATTATATGTGGTACCATATGGTCTAACGCTTATATCCCCAAGCTTGGGAACATAATCCGGCGCCCGGCCTCTTTGAGTGAATCCCGCTATGTAGACTGCCAGCACTGTATCCCGGCTCTGTTCGGCCTTTGCGTATTCGGCCAGCAAGCCCTCGGTGTCGTTCTTGTCAGCCAGCTCCTTAATCTCCCTATATTTATCAATCTTCGATAGAATGGTGCTGGCGTCCTCGTTATTTGCTTCCATCATCTCAAGGAATTCGTCGCTGTAATGCCAGGTGTTGTAAAGTATCTCCAAATCATAAGTGGGCTCAATACTGCTTCTTTCCCATATAATCGAATTGCCCTCAAACCTGAAGCCTCCGGGTCTTAGCTGCTCGATTTGCCATGGTTTAACAGATCCCAGCTTGAACTCCACCCTCGCCTTACCGATCCTACCCTTCCAGGTCGCTCCTGTTTGAAGGACATACCCTGTAAACACATCACCAATTGAATTGTAAGAAGGCTGATAGGTATATGTGTTATTAACGGTGACTGTCTCTTCAGCGCCAAAAGGAACAGTGAATGTATACCACTCATTATAAAAGGGCATGTCAATTTCCGGCTGGACCCCCTTCTCCTTTTCGACAGGTATCTCAACTCCATTAACATATGCCCTGAAGTCGCTCAATGAAAGGCTTACATCATCTGAAAACATGCTGCCCATGTCTTCGTTGAGCTTGCCCGGGAAGCCCATCGGCACTTCTCTGGCCTCCCCTGTATTCAAAAAGGTAAAGGTGCATTCTACCTCGGATCTGTCAAGATCTACAATGATACTCTCAGAGGTCATCTCTACTTCGGTATCCATCATTGGATAAACACCCTCAGGTGTTCTTCCGATCACCGCATCATCTGCATATGCGTAAGCAGGGAAAGATAAAGTGACAAAAAAAGCAAAAAGTATAACTAGATTTATTCTTGATACTCTCATTCTGCTACAAACCAGCCTTTCGGTGCAATTTACAAAAATATCATCAAAGTACATACATATTGTATTGACGCTATTTCCCAAAGTAAAGTTCCCTTACCTATCTTCAATTATATCACATGAGTATATGTAGATTTTACGCAATCTTAAGCACCACTTTATACCGTTTCATGGTATAATAACCTCACGTCGCCTATATGTGAGGCTATTATACGCCTCCGGCGGAATTTAGGTGCGTGCAAGTTTTTCGCTGGTGCGAAAATGCACATGCACAATTATACCATAATAAATTATGGTATAATAACCTCACGACTCCATAGCGTGAGGTTATTATACGCCTCCGGTTCTACTGGCCTTTATGTATTTCATGAGCTAACAGGATAAGAAAAATATTTAACAAGGAGGTACTATATAATGCTAGTTGTTGAAAAGTATTGGGAAAATCCCTCCGTTTTGCATGTTAACTGCGAGAAGCCTCGCGCATATTTTGTGCCTTACGAAAATGAAATTAAGGCTAAAATGGGGGTGCGGGGAGCATCAGACTATTTCACCTGCCTTAATGGGGTATGGAAGTTTAAATACCACAGTTCCATTTATAATGTGGAGGACGGCTTCTATGATGCCGGTCACGATTCAAGCAGCTGGGACGACCTGCCTGTGCCATCCAACTGGCAGATGCATGGTTATGATAAGCCAAACTATACCAACATAAATTATCCCTATCCCTGCGACCCTCCATTTGTTCCTAATGACAACCCTGCGGGCCTCTATATCAGCGAATTTATGATAGAGGATATTAGTGAAAGAAACAGCTACCTGGTGTTTGAAGGTGTGGATTCCTGCTTTTATTTATGGGTGAACGGGGAATTTGTCGGCTACAGCCAGGTTAGTCACATGACCTCTG
>JAAYBT010000230.1 GCA_012730015.1 Clostridiaceae bacterium | reverse complement strand
TCAGAGATTACGCACTACTTCTGCTGCCCAGGCGCTGGCGGGCGGGCACGATCGATTTGGGAAAGAAGATCAGCAGAATTCTGGCGGGCTTTATTCAAGGCCAGCTTATGACGGCACTTATCGTGGGTGTGTTGGAAACAATGGGACTTATGCTGGTGGGAATGAAGTATCCATTGATACTGGGGATGATCGGCGGACTTGCCAATATCATCCCCTATTTCGGCCCCTACATCGGTGCAATCCCGGCTCTGGCTATCGCACTGACCATATCACCATTGAAGGCTGCATGGGTGGCAGTTGTGTTTATACTGATACAGCAGATAGATAATAACTTCATCTCCCCAAAAATGATTGAGGGAAAGCTTGGCCTGCACCCGGTTGCTACCATTTTTGCTGTACTGGTAGGCGGTGAATTTTTCGGTATAATCGGAATGCTGCTTGCCGTACCTGTGATGGCTATCCTGCGCGTGCTTATAAACAAGGCCGTCGAGGTAATCGCATAACATGACACAGGGGGACGAATTGACACTCTAGTAAAGGAAATTCAACGTTGCTTGCAAAGTGCCGATATATCCAGTAGAAAGAATTTATAGTAATCTTAACATATTGGATCTATTCACAAAGTGCAATCATCCGCAGCCGGACTTATTCGGTCGGTGACGGACACGCGGCTGAGTACATATGTGAGATAATAGTAAATGGGGGGGAAAGTACTTGAGTGATTTGAAAAGCAAGCTACTGAACAAAACGGCGGTACTTGGTGTGGTAGGCCTTGGATATGTGGGACTTCCTCTTGCTGTCGAGAAGGCAAAGGCGGGATACAAGACGATTGGCTTCGACATACAGGAGTGCAAGGTGCGTATGGTTAACTCCGGCGAGAACTATATCGGGGATGTTGTAAATGAAGACCTTGAAGCCATAGTTAAGTCTGGTATGCTGTCGGCGACCAATGATTTTTCCAGGGTAGCTCAGGCCGATTGCATCTGCATTTGCGTACCGACGCCGCTGGACTTACATCAGCAGCCGGATATCAGCTATGTCAAGGCTTCTTCCGAGAGCATTGTGCCTTACATGCATAAGGACATGCTGATTGTACTGGAATCGACCACCTACCCCGGAACGACGGAGGAGCTGCTCAAGCCTATATTTGAGTCCTCCGGGCTCAAGTGTGGGGAGGATTTCTATTTGGCCTTTTCGCCTGAACGTGTTGACCCCGGCAATTTGATTTATAGGACAAAGAACACGCCAAAGGTAGTGGGAGGCATCACGCCGAAATGCACCGATATAGCTGCTGCGCTATACGAGAGCATCCTGCAGGCGTCCATACACCGAGTATCATCACCTGCTGTCGCCGAGATGGAGAAGATACTGGAGAATACCTATCGAAATGTCAATATCGGGCTGGTTAATGAGCTTGCCATGCTGTGTAACAAGATGAAAATTAATCTCTGGGAGGTTATTGATGCGGCAAAGTCCAAGCCCTACGGTTTTCAGGCCTTTTACCCGGGGCCGGGGCTGGGCGGCCATTGCATTCCGCTCGATCCCTATTATTTGTCCTGGAAGGCCCGGGAGTTTGGCTTCCACACCTCCATGATTGAATCGTCCATGATGATTAATGATAATATGCCTGAATACTGCGTGGAGCGGGCAAGCAAGATCCTAAATAGATACAGGAAGGCCTTGAATGGCTCCAAGGTGTTGGTTTTGGGAGTTGCCTATAAGCAGGACATAGACGATTACCGTGAAAGCCCCGCGATTAAGGTGATTGACGGACTTAAGCGGCAGGGCGCGAATGTGTCCTATTACGACCCCTTTGTGCCGGAATATTTTAAGGGTGGGGAAGTGTGCAAGGGTGAACCCGAACTGACTGCAGAGCTTCTTGCGGCTGCGGATTTGGTTATGGTAACCACGTCCCACAGCAATGTTGATTATGACTTCGTACAGAGGCATTCCATAATGATATTTGACACCAAGAACGCTATGAAGAATGTTGATAGAAGAGATAATATAGAGTTACTCTAGGGAGGAATGACATTGAGTCTGAAATACGCATTAATCGGGTGCGGCAGGATTTCTCCGAATCATATTGCTGCAGCCCTGGAAAACAAACTGGAGATTGCCGCCCTATGTGATATTGATCCGGCAATGATGGAGGAGAAAGCTGTCCAGTTCAAGCTCCCGGCTTCTGTCAGGAGATATACCGACTACAGGGAAATGCTCGAAAAGGAGAAGCCAGAGCTTGTGGCTATATGCACTGAAAGCGGCAAGCATGGTAAGATTGCACTGGACTGTATTGATGCCGGCTGCAACCTGATAATTGAGAAGCCTATTACCTTATCCCTCGATGAGGCGGATGAGATTATTGAAAGGGCCGGGGCAAAAGGAGTGAAGGTGTCAACCAGTCACCAGAATCGCTTTAACAAATCCATTCAAAAAATCAGGGAAGCCCTTGAAGCAAATAGGTTTGGAAGGCTGCTGCACGGAACGGCTCACATTAGGTGGAACAGGGGAGAGGATTACTACAGGCAGGCGCCCTGGAGGGGCACCTGGGAGCAGGATGGCGGCGCGCTGATGAACCAGTGCATACACAATATAGATCTTTTGAGATGGATGATGGGCGATGAGATAGTAGAGGTTGTGGGTATGACCGACAATCTCAGGCACGATTATATTGATGCAGAGGATCTGGGTATTGCCCTGATTAGGTTTGCAAACGGAAGCTATGGCATAATTGAAGGAACGACGAATATATATCCTAATAATCTGGAAGAAACCCTTTACATATTTGGTGAAAAGGGTACTGTTAAAGCGGGGGGCAAATCAGTTAATCTTATTGAAGAGTGGCAGTTTGGCGACAATCTGGACGATTCTGATGAGGTTAAGCTGAAATATCACGAGAATCCGCCCAATGTCTATGGCTTTGGCCATAATCCGCTGTATTCCGATGTGATTAGTGCGATTATTGATGACAGGGAGCCATACATCAGCGCGGAGGATGGAAGGAGAGCCCTTGAGCTTGTGCTTGCCATATACAAGTCGGCGGCTGAGGGGAGAAGCATTACCTTCCCGCTTAAGCATTGCGGGACCCTGGATTTTAAAGGCAGATTCGGAAGGTAGGGCATGAGCCGGTAGGATATCTGGCGGTAGAGCATTAGGCGGTAGGATATCTGGCGGTAGGGCATGAGGCGGTAGGATATCTGGCGGTAG
>JAAYBT010000229.1 GCA_012730015.1 Clostridiaceae bacterium | reverse complement strand
ATATGGAAATAGTAGGTGCAATCGTCCATCAGCTAACAAAGGGTGTACCGGCAAAGGTCCTAGAGAAAGAAGGCCTTGGAGCGTACTTTGCTGACCATGACCGTGCTGTGTATCCAGTCAATGCATCCGGTGTACCGTTTACTGCCGCATATATAGCATCAAAGGGGGATCCCATAGCCGATCTGGTAGAAGATCTGGCAGCAGAACAAAAAGCCCGTGCTACTTATGAAAACCTTATAAATATGGCAGACGACCCAGATGTCATCGATCCCTTGCGCTTCCTGAGGGAACGAGAGGTAGTGCACTTCCAGCGTTTTGGCGAAGCGCTGCGAATTGTTCAAGAAAAGCTGAATGAAAAGCCGTTTTATGTTAAGAAGCCCGATTGTATGAATGCAGATAATGCAGGAGTAAGTCCGGCCTTTGATTTAAGCCCTGTTGTTGGAGTCAAAGGCAAGAAATAGATTGGCTTGTGCAGGGTGTTTTTCAGTACAGTGCGTTTTATCGTACAGGTGGGGTTAAGGCTCCACCTGAGTAATTAGCTATAGTGTTTTAAAATTTAAAGATTATCTGATTGAAGGGCTAAAAGCTAGCCCTCTCAACCAGATTGAAAGAAAATTATGCTTTTTGAAAATGAAACTTCGCATAGATTCTTTTGACTCCAGTCTTATCTGATAAGCTCAGCACTTTCGGAACAGAAGATACTTCTCTTTACCTGTTCTCTTGTCGTTTTCATCGAGCTCTGCCATATAGAGAAGACCTACATGCCCGTTCAGATAGAATGTGTAATCACAATGGGCATAGGCGTAATCTCCTTTGAACTCGTACAATGTTTCTTCAGAAACGTCATAGACGCATGGCGGTTGATGCGGCATTGTTGTATTCCAAGCAAGGAAATCTTCGTTTGCTTGTAATTCCATCAATGCATTGCCCCGTCGGGACTCCGCGATAGCGGAGCCATTGTTCCATTCGAACACGCCTATCAGTGATGTGCCTAATATCGAGTCTTCTCCCATACCGCGGGTAGTGAACAGTTTATCCTGCGAACACACCAGGTCGCCAATTTGATGATAGTTTTCCAATATGTCGCCACTTTCCGATTGCAGCAACCTATAAACGCCATTCTGATCCTGCGTGAAAAACCATACCTCATTTTTATATATGATTGGGTTCATGGCATGCTTTCGGACAACTCGCAATTCATCTCGCTCAATGTCATAGGCATACAAGGTCGAATCTGTCGCCCCAAATGTGAAATCATCAAAGTAGACCTGCCCATCCCATATAACGATATTGTTAGGATGTAAACCGGTTAATCCGTCTTCAGGCTGATATCTGAAAATAGTGGTGCTGGTGCAATATTTCCTATTTAACAACACGAGTGTTCCTGAGCGATAAACCATTTCCTCTGTAGTTGTCGTTGCGACGCAATAGTCTGCGTCCGCATATACGGGATACATATAGATATCCTCATCGCTTAACGGTTCTTCCAAATTACCGGTCACAAAATTATAGTATGCTATTTCACTCGTAGGTGGCCAATGAGAAGAGTCATCTTCGCGGCTTGTAACCATCAACGCGTGACTATCATCGATAATATACATAAGATAGGAATACTTCCCGCCAATCCTCTGTGGGATATCAACATCCGTAAGCAATATATCGGAATCCGCAACGTTTTTTACCGGTACATTGTACTTAGGTATATCGTTATTTACTGGCCGTGCCGTCAGAGATGGTTCTTCAGATTCGAAAACTTCTAACGATGAAGATGGTTGTTCAGAAGTGTGCTGACCAACACCCTGGTTTGTACACGATACGGTAGTGACCAACAGAAAAAGCGCGGCGCAAATGTACGCCAAATGTCTGGTTACCATATGATACCTCTAGCAGTATAATTAAAATTCACCTTTTCTGCCTTGGCTCGAATCTCAGATTTAGTTTTCATAAGTTCATCACCTGATAATTATTATCCGTTTACTGTCATTATTATGCATTTAGTAAAATAATTAGTCAATGTTTATTTGTAGTTTATGTTATTTTTGAACTCAGTAGCATCGCTCAGATACCTGAGAGAACGCGAAGTAGTACACTTCCAATACATCAGAAAATATATATGCACAGCAAAGGCTCTGATATACTGATTAGAGCCTTTCGTTTACTCTAGACTTAATAGCGATTATCGAACACCCTTGTGGACTTCTTTTCGCTTCTGGGTAATTCGCCCATGCCAACAGCCTTCGCATTTGCCGTAATGCCTATCTTATTCTTAAACTCACGCTCCACAGCCTTTTCCAGCTTCGCGAACTCAGCGCCCATTTCGAGAGGCGTTTCGAAAAACAGTGTCAAAATGTCTTTTCCGTGCAGATGATCGATCATTATCTGATATTCGCTGCTAACTCCGTCAATCGCTTTGAGGATTTCCTCCACCCTGCTTGGATAAATAATGGTGCCCTTCACCTTGACCATATCATCAGAACGTCCAATGAGCGTATCAATTCTCGGATAATCAAGCCCGCACTCGCATTTGCCCGCAATAAACCTTGTCAAATCGTGCGTACGGTAACGTATAAGCGGCGCTCCCTCTTTGCACAACGTTGTAATGACAAGCTCGCCGATTTCGCCTTCAGGCAGAACCTTCCCCGTCTTCGGGTCAATAATCTCAAAGTAAAGATAATCCGTCCATACATGCATACCACACTCGTATTTACAGCTCATACCAATGCCGGGGCCGTAAATCTCCGTCAGTCCATAAATATCATAAAGCTTAACCCCAAGCTCACAGGCAATACGCTGGCGCATCTTTTCACCCCAACGCTCAGAACCGATTATGCCCTTTTTGAGATGAATTTTGTCACCACATCCACGCTTTGCGATTTCCTCAGCAAGCAAAAGCGCATAGGAGGAGGTTGCACAAAGCACCGACGATTTCATGTCAATCATCATCCTGATCTGCTTGTCCGTATTGCCGGGTCCCATGGGAATAGTCATTGCCCCGAGCAATTCCCCACCTGCCTGAAATCCAATCCCAGCTGTCCATAGCCCATACCCCGGAGTTATATGTATGCGATCTAAATTGGTCAGTTCGGCGGTTTCATAGCAGCGCTTGAACATAATCGCCCAATCATCAACATCCTTTTGGGTGTATGGAATAATAACAGGTGTACCCGTGGTGCCCGAGGATGAATGTATCCGGACAACTTTTTCATCGGGAACCGCTTGAAGTCCCAGAGGATATGCCTGACGTAAATCTTCCTTATCGGTAAAGGGCAGCTTTTCAAAGTCCTCAGTAGATTTAATTTCATCAATGTCTATGCCCGAAAAACGATTTTTGTAGAAGTCACCCTTGACTGCATTTTTCATGGCATTCTTGATTTTTCCCAGCATTTCAATTTCCATTATACATATCCCTCCCGATTTCAAATGAAGTAAGATTTATCTCCAAAAAACGCTGTGGAAGCAATTCTTTTATGGCTTCCTCCAGCTCCTTATTACCAAAAGGAAATATGCCGCTCTCTATCGCCGTGCCCAAGAGCGCGACATTCAGTGTTTTCGCATTGCCGCACCTGGTCAAAAGCTGCTGCCCATTTATAACTACAAGCCTTTCAACATGCTCCTTAAGATAATCTATCATGTCCGACGTCCGGTAGCTGTCGCCTGTCAAGGAGCTTGCGACGGGTTTTACCGCAGTGTCCATTAGAATCAAGACTCCAGCCTCTTTAAGATAAGGCATCACCCGTACTGCCTCGGCCGGTTCAAAGGCTATTATGGCATCTGCGCTTCCAAGTGGTATCAGTGGCGAAGAAATATTACTGCCAATGCGTACATGGCTTACAACACAGCCGCCTCGCTGTGCCATGCCGATAGTTTCTGTGGTGCGAACATCGAAGCCCTTGCGCATCGCCGCAGCTGCAATCAGCTTCGAGGCAAGAACCGTCCCCTGACCGCCGACCCCTGCAATCATGCAATTCATCATAAGTTTTCACCTCGTATTGCCCCTATCCTGCACACAGCTTCGCATATACTGCAACCTGTGCAAAGAGTGGGATTAATTTTTGCCTTGCCATCCTGCATTTCTATTGCCGGGCATCCAAGCTTATTGATGCAAACCTTGCAACCTGTGCATTTGTCATTATCAACAAGATACCTTCCGCTGCCCTTGGAAACGGCAATACAAGGTGCTTCATACAGGATAACGCGTACTCCCTTCTTGTCTACAACAGCATTTACGGCCTCTTTCGCCGCTTTTAGGTCAAAAGGGTTTGCTCTTACGATCATGGAAACATTAAGTGCCGATACCACATCATAAATGCTGATTTTGTCGGAGATATTGCCCATCATAGTCTGCCCAAGCCCTGGATGCGGCTGATTTCCGGTCATAGCGGTTGTGGAGTTATCAAGAATTACTACGATAATATCGGTTTGGTTGTAAACCGCATTGATAATGCCCGATATTCCCGTGTGAAAAAAGGTCGAATCTCCAACAAAAGCAAAGTTAATCCTGTCGGGCTCAACCCTGTGCAGTCCTTGTGCAATAGTGATTCCTGCGCCCATGCAAAGACATGTGTCAACCATATCAAGGGGCATTGCATTGCCCAGGGTGTAGCAGCCGATATCGCCTGAGTATACGGCATTCATGCCCTTGGTTGCCTCTTTCACCGCAAAGAATGAGGCTCTGTGGGGGCAGCCGGCACAAAGCACAGGAGGACGAACCGGCAGCGTGGGAGGCGTTTGTTCCAATTGTGCAGGAAGCGGCTGTTCCAATTGCGTGGAAAGTAACTGCTTCGACTCCAATGTGTCCGCCTGTTTCGAATGCGCAGAAGTCTCCCCGAAACCCTCACCAAGGAACTCCCTAATTGGCCCGGATACGCTTTCAACAGTGTTTTCGCCTGCATTTTTTATATGTCCTGTGAGCTTGCCCTTTATCTTGATTTTCAAGCTATGCAGCCCACAAAGACTGATTAGCTCGTTCTCAATAACCGGATCCAGCTCCTCTACAACCAGCACTTCATCAAGCCCCTGCAGGAATGAAAGCGCCAGCTTCTGCGGGAAAGGAATCGTTGATACTTTCAAAAGCTTATGCTCTGCCGAGGTATTTTTCAACACCTCACATACATAGGAGTGGCTGACGCCTCCAGTTGCAATACCCTTCCTGCCGCTTCCTGTAAGAACATTTCCTTCATATCCCGAAAAATCGTCGCTCATTTCCTTGAGGTTGTTTTCTATCTTAATATGCTTCGTATATGTCAACTTGGGAAAAATGACCCATCTGCTATCCTTTACAAAACCTTCCAGCTCTTTTTTAGGGATATTGTCCAGCATCTCAACGGATGCACAGCTGTGGCAAACACGTGTCGTGGGTCTGAACAATACCGGTGCTCCGTACTTCTCGGAATAGTCAAAGGCGTCAGCAATCATTGTATAGGCTTCCTCCGGCGTGGATGGATCAAATACCGCAAGCTTAGCAAACTTCCCGAAATGGCGCGTATCCTGCTCGGTCTGAGATGAAATTGGCCCCGGGTCATCTGCTACAACGATAACCATGCCACCCTTTACGCCTATATAATTTAGGCTCATCAGCGGGTCAGATGCCACGTTAAGTCCCACCTGCTTCATTGTGACCATAGTCCGGGCGCCGGTATAAGCCGCCCCCGCCGCCACTTCCAGGGCAACCTTCTCGTTGACTGACCATTCAACATAAATGCTTCCATCATTATGCTTTGCCACCGTTTCCAGCACCTCTGTTGACGGCGTGCCCGGATAGCCAGTTACTACGCTGACTCCGGCACGCATTGCGCCGAAAGCAATAGCTTCATTTCCCATTAATAATTTCTTTGCCATATTAACCCCCTGCCTTTTTCATAGCAAACAAAAACACCCGTCCAATAGACACTAAATGTCAAGGACGAGTGTGTAACCCGTGGTGCCACCTTGATTTGCAGGATTACCTGCCTCAAGTAGAATGTGAATATATTCCCAGCCTTTACGCGGCTGATACGTTGCAGAATACTCGGATTGAAGCAATCCTTTAACTGCACCCTCAATGGTCCATTTAATGTACTGCTTACTGCCAGGATCTCAGCTTTCCTCGCTCTCTGTGAGTGCATATTACATTTTTATCTCCACGTCATCGGTTTATAGTCGTTATTTAGTTGAAAAAATTCTAACATAATGCCTAGCTAAAGTCAATGCAGCCCTTTGAGGCATCCAGAGGTACAGGGGGACGGTTCTCTCGATGGGGACGGTTCTCTCTCCCTTTAAGTGCTCATAAAATAGGAGCAGATGCTAAAAATAAGAGAACCGTCCCCCTAATCTACCTCTTTACTTTTTTGGCTGTTCGGGTTTATAATTGTATTGCGAACATATGTTCGGCAGATAATTATCGTGGGCTACATCGCTAGTTTTGCCGATAACACAGCTCATAAAACGAGGAAGCGGCTATGAACAGAGTAATATTGCACAGTGATTTGAATAACTTTTACGCCAGCGTAGAATGCCTGTACAACCCGGAAATACGCGACCGCCCCGTGGCTGTATGCGGCTCCCAGTCTACCCGGCACGGCATCGTTCTGGCCAAAAACAATCTTGCCAAAAAGTTTGGTGTTAAGGCGGGAGACGCTATATGGGAGGCAAGATCCAAATGTCCCGGGCTCGTGGTGGTCAGACCCAATTACATGCTGTATCTGCGTTTTTCCATGCTGGCAAGGAAAATTTACGAAAACTATACAAATCTAATAGAAGCTTTCGGAATAGACGAAAACTGGCTCGATGTGACCGAAAGTACAAAGCTTTTCGGCTCCGGCGAAAACATTGCAGACATGCTGCGCGAAAGAATCAGAACCGAGCTTGGCGTCACCGCATCTGTCGGTGTTAGCTTCAACAAGGTTTTTGCCAAGCTGGGCTCCGATATGAAAAAGCCCGATGCCACTACGGTTATCAGCGAGGAAAACTATCGTGAAAAGGTATGGAAGCTGCCTGTAGGCGATATGATCTATGTAGGACCCTCTACCCGCAGAAAGCTCACAAACATCGGCATACAGACAATAGGCGAACTGGCCGGCGCTCCTCCGAAATTTCTGGAGAGGCATTTCGGGCAATGGGGTCGAACACTCTGGATATTCGCCAATGGCTATGACGAATCCCCTGTGACAAAGCTTGATTTTCAGCCCGGCATAAAGGGAATCGGCAATTCACTGACCACTCCCCATGACCTGCGCACAAACGAGGATGTGAAAATTCTCACCTATGTTCTGGCGGACAGCGTAGCCGAAAGACTCAGGCGCCATCAGCTTAGAGGCAGAACCGTGCAGATATACATCCGTTCCAGCGACCTTTCTTTCATAGAGCGGCAAGGGCAGCTTTCGCAGTATACATGCACCTCGTCGGACATCGCTGAAAAAGCGTTGGAAATATTCAGCCGGTCCTGGGATTGGTCAAAAACCATAAGAACCCTGGGGATAAGAGTGACAGGAGTTGTCATGAGGGATGATTGCGCTCAGGTATCATTATTTGATGACAATAGGCGGCTGCGCCGAGAACAGCTGGAAAGCAGCATAGACTCCATAAGGACACGCTTCGGGCATTACTCCGTACAGAGGGGCCTGCTTATCGATAGTAGGGGGCTCAACGCAAACCCTGTTGAGGAAAATGTTATCCATCCGGTGTCCTTTTTCAAGTAAGACGGCTCACAGGTAGCAGCTTTAGTTTCGAAAATGGCCGGTTTTCATTTGCCTACAGTCGTAAATTGGGATATAATTTCAGCTGAATATATATTTTGCTCCAAGGAAAGGGAACCGACAGCATGGACTTTTTTAATTCATTCGATTTCTCTAGCTTTCAGTGGCTTTTAATCATCATAACTGCTTTTATAATAGGTCTTGCAAGAATAGGTGTCACCGGAATAGTAATGCTTGTTATACCAATACTTGCCTCCGAGTTTGGTGGTAAAGAATCAACGGGTATCATACTGCCTCTGCTGATATTAGGTGATATCTTTGCAGTAACATATTATCGAAAGCATGCCGATTGGAGCATTATTAAAAAGCTTCTGCCTTGGACACTTGCGGGGGTTGCTCTTGGTGCTGTCGTCGGAAACTACATAAATGATAGTCAGTTCAAAACCCTGATTGCAATAATCGTAATTATATGCCTTGCGATTCTTTTATTCATCGAAAGAAAGGGTAATAAAGCAAATATTCCTGAAAGCCAATTGTTGTCTGCTCTTGCCGGAATTGGCACCGGTTTTTCGTCTATGATAGGTAATGCTGCCGGTCCCATATTCAGTGTATTTCTTCTGTCCAAGGGTTTCAAAAAATTCGATTTCATGGGCACCTCAGCCTGGTTTTTCCTGATTATCAATCAAATAAAGATCCCTTTACATGTTTTCGTCTGGCATAATATAAGCGTAAAATCTTTTTTGACCGCAGGTCTAATGCTGCCTGCAATAGCACTGGGAGCATTCGTCGGAGCTGTCATAATTAAAAAGCTGAACGAGCGATTCTTTCATTATTTCGTTATCGTTTTAACTGCAATATCGGCCATCAGGCTTCTATTCTGATTCATCACATTTATTGTCTTGGCTAAAGATTACTCTTTACATTATAGCCTGTCCCGGCTTATAATAATAATACGAACACATGTTCTATTTGTTGTTAGCCGTTTTTTGGAATGAGGTGAATTATTAATGTCAAAAGTATTCGTAGAAGTAATCGCAAAATTTACAAAAGACGGAGGCAAGGTTCCTCTGAAAATAAAATGGCAAGACGGAAGAACCTTCGATATCGATAAGGTAACCGACGTAAGACGCGCGGCTTCACTTAAAGCCGGCGGTCAAGGCATGAGATACCGCTGTCGCATCAATGGCAAGGAAACCTACTTGTGGCTGGAGGAGGATAAATGGTTCGTTAATAGCAGGGGATGACGAGCGCATCGCTGTTGTGAATTGGATTAAGCTTACACCACAAGAGCCTTTGCACAGCTTATTAGTTGGGGAGCTGCCTCTTATAGTCCTCATTGGAAAGCCGATCCATGTCATCGACAACCCCCTGCTTATCTACCTCGTTAGTATAGTATTCCTCATAATCGTGATAGCCGCCAAGATCCTGAGGGCTATCGGATGATCCGTATTTCATCAGATCCTTTAGCTGATCCATGCCCTCATGCTCGTCATCCTCCTGCTTGTTTAGGTATTTCCGCCCAAAGGGTGCATCAAGCACCTTCTCCTCATTGGGCCTTCCCTTATAGTGCCTTACAGGCTCACTTTCCTCTTCATCAGCGCATCGTACGCATAAGCTTGCATATGGCAATGCCTCAAGCCGCTGTGCCGCTATCTGCTTTCCACAGTGGGTACATATACCATAGGTGCCCCTTTCAAGCTTCCCAATAGCATCCTTTATTTCCTGTAATATTTTCTCTTCGTGTACCTTCAGGGCAGAATTCATCTCTACCTGAAAAAGCTCTGAGGCTATTTCCGCCGGATGGTTGTCATAGTTGGAAAGCTCTGTAGGTGAAAACTTGTCCTGCTGTGCGCTATTGTTTTCCTTCATAATTCCTAAAGTATGGTCAATCTCCCCGAGCTGTCTTTCTAGCAATTTCCTGTAATGCTCCTTTTCACTTCTGTTCATCCCTTTTATTACCTCCCGGTATTTTTAAGATTATTGTTGACAATATTTACAATATCGCTTATAAACTCTCCGATAATGGGCAAATTTAGCTTTACCACACCCTGCAAAATATAAATGACCACAGCAGCAAGTATCGTAAAGCCAATGGATGCGCCGAACCCTCTTGCCAAGCCTGCCATGAAGTTGGCAAAAAACATCTTTCTAGGATTCTCCAGATAATTTACATATTCATTCAGCTTCGCCCGTTCCATACCCAGTGCAACCCTATCGAGCTTATCCTCCAGTATTTTACATTTGCCTTTCCTGCCGAGCATGGACATCCTTCACCTCTTGTGCATGTAAAGTCTCTAATTAATATAGCCAAATTCATCTTTAAATATTTCTCATGCTGCGCCCCGGCCGTAACGAAAAAAAAGGCCAGATGCTACATAATATAGTATCTGACCTTGTTCGTTTTATCCTATGAAATTATCTACATCAGCGCCTCGAAAGCATCAGCAACATGAGGTTTATCAAGGCTTCAAAAAACACCGGCGCCCTGTAAGGCTATTTCCCTACAAGCTCCGTAAGCACCTCTCTTATAGGGGCTTCTTTTTCAACCGTGCAGTAAATCACCTCTCCGATGCCCTTAGGAAGCACAAAGTTCAGCTTATCGTCCTTCACCTTTTTGTCACTGAACATCTTGTCAAAAACTTTATCAGCATCCATTCCCTGAGCCTTTACGGGAAGGCCTGCTTTTCTTAGGCTTGCTTCAATCCTGCCCACCGTATCCTCATCCGTCATCCCCATTTTATGGGCAAGCTTGTATGCTCCAACCATTCCAACGGATACACACTCGCCATGCAGCATGGTAAAGCCCGATACACATTCAATAGCATGACCTATGGTATGGCCAAAATTCAAAATCGCCCGAAGTCCGCCTTCACGTTCGTCCTGCTCCACCACATTTCCCTTGATGGTGCAGTTCATTTTAGTCATGTAAGCAAGGGTATTCTCATCAAAAGAATAGATTTTATCAATATTGCTACTGATGTATTCATAAAAATCAGAATCCCTAATAAGTCCATGCTTAATAACCTCTGCCATTCCGGATTTAAGCTCCCTGTCGGGTAAGGTGCGCAAAGCATTTATGTTTATATAAACGAGGCTGGGCTGGTAAAAAGCTCCGACCATGTTCTTGCACCCCTCAAAATCAACGCCTGTTTTCCCTCCTATGCTGCTGTCAGCCTGAGCCATTAGGCTCGTTGGAATCTGTATGAAAGGAATTCCTCTCATATAGGTCGCCGCAGCAAAGCCGGTAATGTCTCCCGTAACTCCGCCACCCAAGGCAACAAGCACAGATTTTCTGTCCGCTTTGAGCTCTACCAGCTTTCTATAGATGTCCCTTACGGTGTCAAGGGACTTATTTATCTCGCCGGCCTGGATCACATGAACAGAAACCTCCGTGCATAAACCCTCAAGCTCCCTTACGCAGTCATCGCAATAATATTTTTGCACATTATTATCCGTGACTATCAGCATTTTCCCACTGAGTCTGGCATCGGCACAAGCCTTGCCCAATCGCTTAAAATTGGGTTCTATATATATTGGATAACCTCTGTCTCCCAGATTAACGCTTAGTTTAGCCATACTATATCTCCCATGTCCTATATCGATTTTTTATTTCCTCATGCCGTTATGTTATTATAATCTTACGCCTTCTCTACAGTGAAGGTAACACTCTCGCCGTTTATATTCCATTCCTTGCTGTAGCCATTGCCTCCTGACGGCCTCATCTCGTCCGCCAGCACCTCTTCACTAATCAAGTCCTTATTTCGCTCCATTATGCCCTTGATCTTTTCATTATCGCCATAATAGACCATGATATGGTTTTGTACCTCAAAGCCGGCTTCCTTTCGCATTGTCTGCAGCTTACTTATAATCTCACGAACGAAGCCCTCTTCAAGTAGTTCCGGTGTAAGGTTCATATCCAACACTACCGTAATGTCTCTGTCGCTTTCCGATACGAAGCCTTCCTTCTGCGTAGCTTCATAAAGCACATCCGCCAGCTCAAGTACCACAGCTGTACCCTCCAGCTCAAAGCTGACCTTGCCATCCTTATCAAAGCTGCTCATCAATTCATTCCCATCGGCCTTAGCAAGCATTTCGCCTATCTTTGGCACCAGCTTTCCGTATTTTGGCCCCAGTGTGCGAAGCTGCGGCTTAAACTTGTAGGTAGTAAATCCTGATGCATCCTTTGTGTAAAGCAGCTGCTTCACGTTCAGCTCATCGGCAACCAACTCCCTGTACGTCTGAGGAAGCTCTTGCTCGTCCTTGACAAACATCTTCCCTATCGGCTGACGATTCTTTATGTTCGCCGTACTCCTGCATGCTCGACCGAGAACAACAAGCTTTAGCACCTTATCCATGTCGGCTTCTAAGGCTGGATCGATGTATTCCTCCTTTGCAGTCGGGTAATCGCAAAGATGAACGCTCTCGGGTGCGCTTGAATCAACGCTTCTGACAAGGTTGCCATAAATCTCTTCGCTGATAAAGGGCACAAAAGGCGAAACAGTCTTCGAAATCTCCACAAGTACGGTGTAAAGGGTCATATATGCATTAATCTTGTCCCGGGTCATGTTCTTCTGCCAGAAGCGTTCTCTGCACCTTCTAACATACCAGTTGCTCAGGTCCTCAACAAAGGCTTGAATATCTCTTGCTGACTCCGTAATCCTATAATTTTCAAGGTTTCTGTCGACCCTTCCAACCAGTGTATATAGCCTTGAAAGGACCCACTTATCCATTATTGACAGCTTATCCTGCTCCAGCTTGTACTCAAGCGGGTTAAATTTGTCAATATTGGCGTAGAGTACATAGAAGGCGTAGGTGTTCCAAAGGGTGCCCATAAACTTTCTCTGGCTTTCGCTTACTGCCTCCTCATAAAATCTGCTTGGCAGCCAGGGCGCGCTTCCGGTGTAAAAATACCAGCGAACAGCATCTGCTCCCTGCTTATCGAGTACAGTCCACGGATCAATTACATTACCCTTGTGTTTGCTCATTTTTTGCCCGTCCTTGTCGTTGACATGCCCAAGCACGATACAGTTTTCGAAGGCCGGCTCATCAAATAACAAGGAAGAAATCGCCAGCAGTGTATAGAACCATCCTCTGGTCTGGTCGATGGCTTCACTTATAAAGTCTGCAGGATAGTTTTCTTCAAACTTTTCCTTATTCTCGAATGGGTAATGCCACTGGGCAAAGGGCATGGCGCCTGAGTCGAACCAGCAGTCAATTACCTCTGAAACCCTGGTCATTTTCCCGGAGCACTTTGGACACGTCAAATGTATCGCATCTACAAAGGGCTTATGCAATTCTATATCATCCGCTACATTGTCGCCCAACTCCTTCAGCTCCGCTATACTGCCGATAACATGCCGGTGTCCGCACTTGCATTCCCATATTGGCAGCGGTGTGCCCCAGTATCTGGTGCGGCTAAGTCCCCAGTCCACAACATTCTCAAGGAAGTTCCCCATACGACCTTCCTTAATGTTTTCCGGCAGCCAGTTGATTTTGCTGTTATTTTCAAGCAGCTTATCCTTGATTGCCGTCATTTTAATAAACCAGGTGTCGTTGGCATAGTAGAGCAGCGGAGTATCGCACCTCCAGCAATAGGGGTAGGAATGCTCATATTCCAGCAGCTTGTAAACCAGCCCTCTTGACTCCATATCCTTGATAATCAATGGATCGGCATCCTTTACAAACATGCCCTTCCACGGAGTCACAGCTTCAACAAAATTACCCTGCTCGTTGACTAATTGAACAAAGGGCAGATCGTTGGCTTTTCCAACCTTTGCATCGTCCTCACCGAATGCAGGCGCAGTATGAACTATGCCGGCACCGTCGGTCAGCGTAACGAAATCGTCGCATACCACGTAATAGGCCTTTTTATCCGGCTGCACAAAGTCAAATAAGGGTTTATACTCCATACCGTACAGCTCAGACCCCTTAAAGCTTCCCACAACATCATATTTATCTGTTAAAACAGCTGATGCCAGCGCCTCTGCTAAAATGTATGTTTCATCGCCGCATTTAGCGCGAATATAGGTCTCCTTTGGATTTACCGTCAACGCAACGTTGGAGGGCAATGTCCAGGGCGTAGTGGTCCATGCCATTAGATAGACACCCGGCTCGCCCTTAACCGCAAACTTCACAAAGACAGAGGTCTCACTAACATCCTTGTAGCCCTGCGCCACCTCATGACTTGAAAGTGAAGTCCCGCAGCGTGGGCAATAGGGCACTATTTTGTGTCCCTTATATAAAAGGCCCTTCTCCCAAATCTGCTTCAGCGCCCACCATTCGGACTCAATATAATTATTCTCATAAGTGATATATGGATCCTCCATATCTGCCCAGAAGCCCACACGGTCACTCATTTCTTCCCATTCATGCTTATATTTCCATACGCTCTCTTTGCATTTCTGTATGAAGGGCTCTACACCGTATTTTTCTATTTCGGGCTTGCCATTTATCCCAAGAGCCTTCTCCACCTCCAGCTCAACGGGAAGGCCATGCGTATCCCAACCAGCCTTTCTAAGCACATTGTAGCCCTTCATCGACCTGTAACGTGGGATAATATCCTTCATGGTACGGGTAATAATGTGACCTATGTGTGGCTTACCGTTTGCAGTCGGCGGGCCGTCATAAAATGTGAAGGATTCATTCCCTTCCCTGAATTTCAGGCTCTTGGCAAAAATCTGATTTTCCTTCCAATACTTTATTACTTCCTTTTCTCTTTCAACAAAATTCAAATCCGTAGATACTTTTTTGTACATATTAGCCTCCTCTTAATAGCTCCTTGTAAAAAATAAACTACATTCAAAAAAATAAAAACCTCTCAATCCCAAACATAGGGACGAGAGGATATTTCTCACGCGGTACCACCCAAATTACCGTCATAATAATGACGGTCACTTGATTACACAGTTAACGGTGTGTCCCGGCTTTTCGTACTTTCCCTTTCAAGTGATGCGAATATGTCGAAATCTCGCACCTTCCTAATAAGGATTTCAGAAAGCAGCTCACGGATGATTTTCATGGGCCCTTCCTGCAGACTTTCACCAACCGACTGCTCTCTGAGAGGATTAAAAGCTCATTACTCGTTCCGATCATTGCATTAGAATATTAGAAAGAATTATACAACAAGGGAGGTCCTGCTGTCAATAAGGGCCTTCTTGCTATTCTTCATCTTCAAATATTTGCTGTAGAAGCTCCATCTGCGATGCCAGCAACATTTCGCACTTTGACTTGAAAACATGGAGCTTCTTCTTGGCCTCTTCATACTCAAACTTGACCTTAACTACTTCCTGGTTTGAATCATTGATTAGCTTCTGTGCCCTGATCTCAGCCTCGCGGATAATGTTGTCAGCCTTCTCGTAGGCATTCTTTTTTACATCCTCTCCAGTCTGTTGAGCAACGATAAGCGCGTTTTGCAAGGATTCCTCAATGTTCTTATAATGCTGCAAGCCGTCATTGAGCAGCGCCAGCTTGTCCTTCAGTTCAACATTTTCACGGATATAGGCGCTGTAATCCTCGATAACCTTGTCGAGAACATCGTTGACTGCGTCCTCGTTGTAGCCCGAAAAGCTCTTCTTAAACGTTAAGTTTTGTAGGTCATTAGGCGTATAATTCATACATGAACCCCTCTTTAAATATATTTCATTATACTAATTGCGATTCTGTCCTTCTTTGTTTTGCCTCCAACCTTTTCAAGAACGGCCTTCCCTTTACCGCGCAGGCTAACCGTATCGCCCTCGTGCAGCTGTTTATCAGGACTCAGGGAAAGCTCCCAGTTAAGCTGCACCTTGCCTGCTTTAATATATTCAACAGCCTTGCTTCTGGAAATACCGAAGGAACGTGCGCACAAGCTGTCAAGTCTAAGCGCCGCTACGGTTGCCTTTATTTCACTTACCTTCGCCTCTTTCGGAGACAATTCCATTATATCCGATATTTCGACTTCAACGCCAATATTTCCCACTTTAACAAGGTTCAATGAAATATATTGCGTAATCTCGCTCAATACAACGATGCCACAAAGCTCTTCGCTTACAATAATGTCTCCGGTGACTTCCCTGCGTATCCCAAGACTCATCAAAGCCCCAAGATAATCTCTATGAGATAGGCTGTTACGGCAAAGGGGCTTTATCTGTATGACCTTGAGAATATCCCCTTGATACTGCTCCCACTCCTCTTGTGTGGTAAACTCCGGCCGAAATATCACGACGGCCCTTTCTGCCTGTGAATATCCTCCAAAAAAGTAATAATCACATATGCGCACAGAGGAAAGCACCTTCTGTGCCAGGTTAACCAGGTGTGGATCAAGAAAGTCTGAATGGACAAGCCTGTGTGTTTTCGCCGCAAATTCTGCCTTATCAAGCAGCTTGGAGATAGCCAGCCTGTCCTCGGGCTTATCAATGCCTGAAACAAAATCCTTCATGTCCCGCTATCTTACCCAGGGGAAGGCAACATTTTTATTCCTCAAATCCTCTTTGAACACACCCATAATGTCAACATTGTTAGGAGCAATTAGGAAAATGCCCGTAGATACCTTCTGTATGTCCCCGTCCAGTGAATAAACCGCTCCGCTGAGGAAATCCACGACCCTTTGCGCCGTTTCCTTGCTCATGGTCTCTAGATTAACAACTACGGGCTTCTTATTCTTTAGGTGGTCACATATGTCACGCGCATCGTCAAAAGCTTCAGGCTGCATGATAACAACCTTGAATTGGTTATTTGAATGAATATTTACTACTTTGCTTGGTTGCTGTTTTTTAGAAAATGACTGCAGATATTTCGGTGATTGATATGAATCCTCTTCGATATCGTCCATCATAGCTTCAGATTCTTCCATTTCATCCTCTTCTGCTTCCCACCCAACCAGATTCAGCATCTTGTTCAGCAGCTTTGCCATTTGTAAATCCCTCCGTTTTTCTTTAGTATACTCTGCTTATTTAAAACCTCTGCAGAGCCGTCAGCGTTTCCCAAATAGGGATGTACCAATTCTTACCATGTTTGATCCTTCCTCTATGGCAATCTCAAAGTCATTGCTCATGCCCATCGAAAGGTAGTCCATATTTACATTATCAATATTTTCCTGCTTGATGTCAATAAGTAATTTTCTAAGCTTGGCAAATACCCATCTTATTTCAGCGGGGTTAGGAACCATAGGCGCTATTGTCATTAGCCCTTTTATCCTAATATTTCCCATGCCGCTCACTTCTTTTATGAAGTCCGCTGCCTCATCGGGACTGATGCCAAACTTAGTATCCTCCGCGGCAACGTTAACCTGCACCAAGGCATCTATCTGTCTGTCGTCCTTTTGTGCCCTCTTGTGGATTTCGGCAGCCAGCTCTATTGTGTCGAGCGAATGAATCAGGCTAACCTTATCCAAAATATACTTGACCTTATTGGTCTGCAAATGGCCAATCAAGTGCCAATTGCACTCCATATTTACTATATCGTATTTTTCACACAATTCCTGAACTCTATTTTCACCAAAATCAGTAATGCCACAATTATAGGCCTCTTTTATCCTTTCTACGTCAACGGCCTTGCTCACGCCTATTATTTTTATGCTCTGCGGATCCCTTCCGGACTTAGCAGCCGCAGTCAGTATCCTCGTTCTTATCGCATCGATATTCTCACTGATATTACTATTTTCTCTTGTCATCTATCTATTATATCCCCTTCCTCTAAACGATCCGGATTCATGATATATGTATCATAAAGGTTTATGGCCTTGCCACTCTTCCCATAATCCTCTTCGGGTGTCCTGATAATAGCATATTCTTCATCACTGCAAACAATATCGACATTCCTTAAAACCGCTATATTATACTTGTTTAGCATAATTGTGCCTCTACTGCCGTCCTCGGAAATATTCCTAAGACTCTTAATCGGTACCTTTAGACCCTCTTCAATGGTACTGATAAAATCAATATTAACAACTCTGCTCGTCGATAAAAGCTCGGTCCCTCTGCTAATTGTTATTACAACCACAGCCCTATCGCTATCAGAAGTGATTACTTTTTCTATGGCGCCATTGGTCTCAAGCCCAATATCATTCACCCTCAGCTTAATATTCTTCCCCTCTTCAAAATCCATAGCCTCTTGTTTAGGAATGGATGCTGCAAGATATGTATCCGTTCCCTTGATAATCTTCGCCGCTGGGGATCCTGCCTGTATTTTCCCTGTTGCAGCCTGTCTTTGCATATTACCTTCAATCAGTCTATCCAAATATTCCGGCGTCAAGCTTCTAAGGCTATCGGTGGTTAATTGTGTCTCATATCCATCTATTGTGTAGGATACAACTCCTGATACATTTGACCTAACCTCCGTAGTGTTAGAATCAATTTCATCCTGAACAATATCCTTCTGGATAAGCAGAGATTCAATATAACTGTCGGATGAATTTTTCCCGACAATTTCAGCCTTCTTCTCCACTATCATAAATATATCATCCCTGTTTCTTCCCATTTTTTCGAAGTCCCGGGCGTTGCATGCCAAAATCATGTCCTGCACCTCGAGGGCTATTTCGTTATCCAGCTTTGCTAAATCTTCAGAGAAAAAATCAGCCTTTTCTGCATTCTCCATTTGAACCTTAACTATTCTGGCATTCAGCCTCTCCATTTCAAGCAGGAGGTCCTCAGAGGTATCATTGGTTACCGTCGCAATGCGAGAATAGGCAGCAGTTCTTTCACCCTCCTCAATCTCCGCTATGCACTTTCCTGTAATCGTAGAAGGCTCCAATAGCACTTCATTCCTGATTATAACAGCATCAAAGTTGCTATAATTCTCAATAAATCCGTTCCTTATGACATCCTGTATGATGCTATTACCTGATAACCAGTTCAGCACAGACGGAATGTAAAGCAGCATAAATAGAAAGGTCAGGACACTGCCGTAAGTTATCCTTCTGGCGGTAGCTCTCTTTCTTGAAGCAGCATCGCTTTGGTTCTCAGTGTGCTGCTTTTCACTGTTCACTACCTTTTTGCGTCTTTCTACCGGAAATTCAATTGTTTTATTCGTTTTTTCTTTTGCATTTTTAGCATTCATTATTGATCCCGTCTTTTACCTGTTTCTTAGGTCGTTTTGCCCTGTATCACATTTATAGTAAAAGCCTTTCACAGCCTAATGAGCTGTCTTTCCCTCATTAACTTCAATGCACTCATAATGCCAAGCTTTACATGCTCATAGACCAATCCGCCCTGCATATAAGCCGTATAAGGGGGCTTAAGCGGAGCATCTGCGCTCAGCTCAATGGATGAACCCTGTACGAAAGCTCCTGCAGCCATTATAACCGGGCAGTCATATCCGGGCATTTCCCAAGGCTCAGGAGTTACAAAGGAATCCACAGGAGACCCCTTCTGAATGCCCTGGCAGAAAGCAATCAGAGCATCAGGATTGTTGAAGCGTATCGCCTGAATTATGTCGCTTCTGGACTGCTCTGACTTTGGTGATGTATCAAAGCCAAGCCTCTGCATTACAGCCGAACACAAAATTGCTCCCTTCAGGCTCTCTGCCACTACATGAGGTGCCATGAACAGCCCCTGAAACAGTAGTCTGTTATTGCCAAGGCTAGCGCCCACCTCGCCGCCGATACCCGGTGCTGTAAGCCTGTATGAAGCATTTTGAACATATGCTGCCTTGCCGGCGATATAACCACCCGATGGTGCCAGTCCGCCTCCGGGGTTTTTAATCAGCGAGCCTGCAACAAGGTCCACACCGACTTCAACAGGCTCCCGTGACTCAACAAATTCGCCATAGCAGTTGTCAACCATTACGATTGTATTTTTATTTATTTCTTTTATAAGCTCTACAGTCCTCTTTATTTCCTCAATTCCAATAGACTGTCTCCAGCTATATCCACGAGAACGCTGTAACAATACCATCGTGGTGCTTTGTGTCACAGCCTCCCTCACGCTCTCCAAATCAATGCTTCCGTCCTCAAGCAGCTCAACCTGCCTGTACTTAATGCCAAAATCCTTCAGCGAGCCGGCACCCTCGCCTCTGATTCCTATGACCTCCTCCAATGTGTCATATGGCTTTCCCGTCACGCTAAGCAGAGTATCACCGGGTCGTAGATTCCCAAAGAGAGACACCGCCAAGGCCTGGGTTCCGGATACTATCTGATGTCGGACGAGCGCTGATTCAGCTTTAAATATCGTTGCATAGACCTCATCGAGTACTTCTCTTCCCCTGTCGTCATAACCATAGCCGGTGGTACCGCTAAAGTGGGTATCGCTCAACCTGTGCCTTTGCATGGCTGCAATGACTTTGTATTGGTTCATTTCCCTGGTTGACTCAATAGATCTGAATATACCCCTTATTTCATTTTCTGTGGATTGGATTGTTTTGATAATAGCATCGTCGATGCCAAACTCATTCTTCAAATAACTGTATAAGGACTCATCCATATGCTTAACGATCCCCTCTTTTATCTCTTTTGTATATAAATTGAGCTTAGTTTACTTCTTTTGTATAATATACATTCTATATCACCTGAACAAGCATTTCAACCGTCTACAGTCCTATTTTGTAGGGCGCTTGTGAAACCTGCAGGATCGCTGCTCGCTTAAACTGAAAACCATAGGCCGGTGCACATTTTTTCAACCTTTGTGTGGATTACACCCATGCAGCGCCAGTCCCTTGCTTTATTGCTCCTGCTATTGTAACATTGGTATAAAATACTCGGTTTATCGGCAACAGCGATGCGTAATTCGATAAGGGTGGTAAAAATGAGGCTCAGCATTATAGTATCCGCCAAGGATAAGGACAAAAGCGTTAAGCAGCTTCTAAAAGGAGAACTGCAGCTATCTGAACGACTGGTAAAGCAACTCAAGCTGTCTGGAAAGATCCTGCTGAATTCTGTTCCTGTACACGTTAACAGAAAGGTCAGCGAAGGCGATCTATTGGAAGCTTTGGTAGAGTTTGATGAATGTAACGATAGCATTACTCCTGAGCCGATGGATTTAGACATTCTATATGAGGACGAAACCCTCATTGCAATAAATAAGCCTCCTGACATGGTAGTGCATCCCACCTTTAGACATCAGACGGGAACTGTTGCAAACGGTCTAATGCATCATCTGCTCGAAAAAGGCATAAAGACACTGGTGCGTCCGGTAAGCAGGCTTGATCGGAATACATCAGGCATTATTTTGTTCGCACTAAATCCTTATATTCAGGAATGTCTGATTCGGCAAATGCATGACAAAACATTTATTAAAGAATATATTGGCATTGTCCATGGAACATTCAGTCAGGACAAGGGTACAATAAACCTCCCTATCCAAAGACTTGAAGGTAGTATCATGCTTCGACACACCACGCAGGAAGGTTTACCATCAGTTACGCATTACGAAGTGCAGGAGCGTTTCAGCGACTCCACCTGTTTGAAATTTGTGCTGGAGACGGGCAGAACCCATCAAATACGTGTCCACTGTCAAGCAATAGGTCACCCACTGATCGGCGACACCCTGTATCCTCTGCCTGCCCTCGAAAATGATCACAAAGACCTAATACCAAGGCACTGTCTGCATTCCCACCTGGCAAACTTTACTCACCCATATGCAAAAATGCCTCTCGAAATAAAAGCACCTATCCCCCAGGACATTATACGTGCAATGGAAATACTGAGAAATAATTAGCATCAATTTACTTATATTTCCTTTAATGGTATCATATATCATAGTATTTTCGTTTTGGGAGGAAAACAAATGGAAGTGTTAAAGGAAAAATATTCTATAACCGAACTGAGTGAAATCCTTCAAATAACAGATCATGCGCTACGCTTTTATGAAAAAGAATTTAAAATAACCATACCAAAGGACGAAAGGGGAAGGCGTTATTACACTACCGATATGGCAAATCTCATGTACAAGATTACTGTAATGCGTAGTGAAGGTCTTGAAATAAAGGCAATCAAGAAGATTCTTGACGAGGATTGCGTTTTTGAAACCAAACATGCTTTACCGGTTGAAAGCCAGGCTTCCCTTATACCCCCAACCAATAAGGAGCTTGAGGCCATATATCTTGTCGTGCAGGAATTCGGTAAGCAGCTCACCCAGGAGATTTCCTGTGAGGTCAACAGCGCAAAGGAGTACCTATCGAAAGAAATACTAAAAAGCAAGCTGGAGCTGGGAGCATGTGTTGAAAACAGTATGCGCAGGATAGAAAGCAAGATGGAAAAGCATTACGAGGAGGTTGACAGGGCTTTGGGCAAGTGGAGAGAAAAAAGCATGAAGCGTTCAAAAAACAACCTTTTCCAAAAAATCTTTAAGCCTAAATACTAAGACAAAAAAGAACACCTCATGCATACTCATCAGCTAACCTTCATCTCAAGACGAAGCTTGTCTGCAACCATTGCAATAAACTCTGAATTGGTTGGTTTACCCTTACCGATACTAACCGTATATCCAAAAAGAGCATCAATTGCATCAACCTGTCCTCTGCTCCAAGCAACCTCAATCGCATGTCTGATAGCCCTCTCAACTCTGCTGGGCGTTGTATTATACTCATGAGCAATAGAAGGGTACAGCTGTTTTGTGATGGAGTTGATTATGTCAAGATCCTTTACTACCATCATAATTGCATCCCTGAGATACTGATAGCCCTTAATATGTGCCGGTACTCCTATCTCATGCATTATGTTGGTCACTTCTACCTCAAGGTTGCGTTGAGCCGGAGCACGGTAAGGTATTCTTGCTTCCATTGTATACTCTGATTTGGTGACTGGGGCATGACCACTGTCTTTCAATTGTCTAATACGCGAAACTAATATTTCCATATCAAAGGGCTTAACTATGTAATACTCTGCACCAAGAGCGAGAGCCCTTTGGGTGATTTTGTCCTGGCCAACAGCAGATAATATAATAAATGTAGGCCGTTTTTTCAGCTGCATCGACCTAATTTTCTCCAGCACACCAAGTCCGTCCAGATGAGGCATAATTATATCAAGAATAGCTATATCCGGCAGTCTTTCTGCGATTAAATCGCATGCCTCGTTTCCATCCTTTGCAACCCCGGTGACTTCCATATCCTCCTGGTTGTTCAAATATTCGCAAAGAATGTCGCTAAACTCTTTATTGTCATCAGCTATGACAATCTGAATTTTTCTTTCCAGCAATCGAATTCCCCTCCTTTTAATCTGAATCCTAATGCATTCATTATATTTTTCTTTCGTATAATTATCAAGTATTATTTTATCTTTACTTCCAGTTTCTGAACATAATTATGATTTATTGTAATTTTCACATTTCTTCGCAGCCTTATTTCAAGCCTTTTCACCAATTTGATCTCTTTATATATCTAAGGATTACTTGATAACATCTTTGTGCAAATTTCCTTATTTTTACTTCTATTTCCTATATATTCATGCTCTGTTCATCGCTGCATGCCTTGAAATAGGCAGGTTCCACCCGTCGCAAAGCAAAATAGGTGATCTTTTATGAATATTTATAAGTTTTCTCTATATAGCCGCATTCTTTAGCATGGTTTCTATAAAAATGCCGTATCCTCTTGAAGGATCATTCACCAACACATGCGTAACTGCCCCAACAATTCTGCCATTTTGAATAATCGGACTGCCGGACATTCCTTGTACGATACCGCCGGTGCTATCGAGCAGACGTTTATCCGTAATTTTTATAATCATACCCTTCGATCCGTTGATGTTTTGCCTTGAAACCTTTTGTATTTGAATTGAATATTCCTCAATTTTCCTCCCATCAATATTTGAGAGAATTGTCGCCGGGCCTTCAGTAATCGATGATCTGACTCCCACCGGATATAGCTTACCCGGGATCCGGTCCATAGCACCCTTGTCTAGCCTGCCATATATGCCAATCTCACTGTTTGTTTGTATCGTGCCAAGCTTGTGACCATCTGTAAATATTCCTTTTAACTCGCCGGGGTCTCCCGATCTGCCAACCTTCACGCCGAGAATGTTGGATTCTGTTATCTCGCCAGTTTTTACTGACATAAGCGTCCCTGTATCAATATCGGTAATCCCATGACCTAATGCGCCAAACCGACCTGTATTTGCATCATAAAAGGTTAATGTACCAATTCCGGCTGTACTGTCCCTTACCCACAAGCCAATATGATATTGACTATCATCTGAGGATTTGACCGGTGATACCATGGCAGTTGTACTTCCATTGCTACTGTTATAGTCTATCTTAATGGGTTTACCTCCGCTATTCTTTATCTCAGCCACTAATTCTTCGATGCCCCCGACACATTTATCATTAATCCGAGTTATGACATTTCCGGGCTTTATTCCGCTGTTTTTAGCCGGAACTATCTTTTGTCCATTACTATCCACATCTGATATCCCTATGACCAAAATTCCCTGCAACAGCAGCTTTACACCTACTGTGTTACCACATGCAACCACCTGCTTGCTCGAAACTATGTCTACATTTACCTTCTTGACAGGCAATACACCAAAGAATCTCAGATCAAGAACAGCTCTTCCACCCTTATCAGAGCTAATAGAAACAGGTTCAGAAAGTCCCAGGTGGTTATAAGATGCCTCAATACATTTACCATTAATCTTCAAAAGATCCCGTTTATCTGCTGTAATACTGATTGGAAATAAATTATCTAAATCGTAGGGGTACTCTTCTCCCTCAATAAGAACAATCTCATCGGGTACAGCCAGGAATACCTTGACATAAGACACCCCGATGACAACAAATATAAAAACTAAAATAACTAATAAAGCCCTTCCCAAAAATGTCAGTTTTCGCATTGTTCAACCTCCTGCAAGTAAGTTAACCTTATGCAAAACCATTTATTCAAACAATAAATTGAACAGGAGGTAAAAAAGAATAATTCAAAATGAAATAGAATAGATTAGAGTAGATTAGGCTTGTCTAATTTTTTTAGCTTTGTCAATCATCTCTTCAGCATATTTTAAGGAGGCCGAAGAAGCTTCTCCACCGCCGATCAGTCTGGCAATTTCCTTTATGTTTTCTCTGTCCCTTAGCTTCTTTACAATTGTTCTGGTGCTATTTTCTTCCATGACTTTTTCGATAAGGTAATGATGCTCCGCCATACATGCTATTTGAGCCAAATGCGTTACGCATATCACCTGATGACCATGGGATATGTATGAAAGCTTCTCCCCAACCTTTTGTGCTGCTAAACCACTGATTCCATTATCTATCTCATCATAAATCATTGAAGGAATCTGGTCTATTTGGGCAAGGATCGTTTTTATTGCCAGCATAACTCTGCTCATTTCACCACCAGAAGCAATTCGAGCCAATGGTTTTAAGGGCTCTCCCACATTTGCAGATATAAGAAATTCAATCTTGTCCAGCCCATTTTGTGTGAATCTCCTTTCACCCGATGCGTCTAATTCATCGTCAAACCGAATATCCACATGGAACCTTGACTTTTTCATTTCCAAATCCTCGAGCTGCTCCCCTATCCTATCCTCCAATATGGATGCGGCTTCGTGTCTCTTTGTGTTCAAACGGAATGCAGCATCATGCAGCTCTTCCTCCAGTTCCCTCTTCCTACTTTCCATAAGAGCTGCGGATTCCTCATTTGCTTCGATTTGAGCAAGCTGCTTTTCGACTGATTCGCAGTATTGATTAACTTCAGAAATGCTGGCCCCATACTTTCTCTTTAGCCTGTAAATTAGATCCAGGCGCTCTACTATTTCCTCCAGTAGTTCTGGATTATTTTCAACATCTTCGAAGCTGCTTCTCAAATCATCTGATAAATCGTCGATCTGATAAATAAAGTCCAGGAGGCGTTTGTGTAAAACATTGTAGGTATCGTCCAGCTGTGAAACGTTGCTCAAGTGAGATAGTGCCTCATTCAAGGCATCAATGGCAGGCTTACCACCCGATTCACCTGACGTAATTAGGCTATAAGCCAAAGACAAGGAATTCGAAATCTTCTCAGCATTAGCCAGCATGACTCTCTGCTTATTTAAATCCTCGTCCTCATCTGGCCTGAGTTTTGCTTTCCTTATCTCGTCAATCTGGAAGCGCAGCAGGTCAATTTTCCTTTCGCGCTCGCCCGGGTCGCCTGCTAATTCCTTCAGCTTCACCTTAACTTCTTTATATTGCTCAAGGAGAGACAAGTATTCCTGCTTGATTGTTCTGATAGCCTCGCCGCCAAAAGAATCAAGAAGCTCAATATGACTATCGGTTTTCAGAAGTGATTGATTATCGTGCTGACCGTGCAGGTCTATGATACGCTCGCCGATTAGCTTAATAAAGGAAGCTGCTACCATTTTCCCGTTTATTCTGCAGGTATTTCTACCCGATTGTGTAATCTCACGTGAAAGTATTAGTGTCCCATCCTCTTCAGGCTCCATTCCCATTTCATCCATAATTTCTTTAATCTGCTCCGGGTCAACTTTAAATACGGCTTCAACAAGAGCCTTTTCGGAACCTGTTCTAATTATGTCTCTTGAAACCCTATCTCCCAGCACAGCATTAATAGAGTCAATGATAATCGACTTTCCTGCACCGGTTTCACCAGTGAGTATATTCAAGCCGCTTTCCAGTTCAATGCTGACCTTATCTATCAGCGCAATGTTGTTAATGTTAAGCTGTAAGAGCATATTCCCCTCGAATTGTTATTTACTCGTCTTTCCGCCTCAGCTTGTGAGTAGTGTTTTTGATGCTACTATCGACATACTAAAGGTGTGATATCACACCGACGTCGCTAGCCTGCTGTGCATACAAGCGCCCAAAACGCTGTGGAAAGTTAAGTTATTTTATCATTTTACTTAGTTTATTTACAAGCTCCTCGGCAATTAACTCCGCCCTGCATACAATCAGGATTGTATCATCTCCTGCTATTGTTCCAACTATTTCAGGCCATTTGAGTGTATCCACGGCAGAGGCTGATGCCTGTGCCATTCCCGGTAATGTTTTGACCACGACTATATTGTTTGCGTAATCACATCTTACGAATGACTCGGTAAAAATGGTCAGAAGCTTGTTTGTTATAGAGCCCTCGCTTTGGGAAACAGGAGCATACCTGTAATGCTCATCGTCAACCATAACCTTAATAAGACGCAATTCCTTGATATCCCTTGAAATAGTGGCCTGCGTGACATCCATTCCGTGCTCCTTAAGCCTGTCGGCAAGCTCTTCCTGTGTTTCGATCTGATACTTTTCAATCAAATCTAAGATCTTGGCATGTCTACTATATTTCATCTTTTTTCAGGCTCTCTCCTCTAAAATATATTTTTGTTCTAAGTATGTTAAAAAAGTTCTTTGGGTTCATTTTAACTATCTTTGTGCAGTATGGAGATTTCTTAACCTCAATAACATCTCCACCACCGATGGCGTGTCCTTCCTGCCCATCTGGCGTTACCATTGCTCCGTATTCGTAATCCTCCTCCACAATGGCTTTAACAACGCTGTCAGCTTTTGTCACAAAAGACCTGGAATATAGTATGTGCGGGCATATGGGGGTTATAAGAAGTAACTTCGTATCAGGTTCAACTATCGGTCCCCCGGCTGATAATGTATATGCGGTAGAGCCGGTAGGACTTGATATAATCACGCCGTCTCCGGGAAAAGTGTCAACAAAGACATCGTTTATGTATGTCTTAATGTGAATAATTCTAGGAATGGCGCCTCTTCCGATTACAAAATCATTGAGCGCAATATCCTTTATTGGCGGTTTGTCTCTCCGATAAATAACGGCATCAAGCATCATTCTTTCCTCAATTTCATAATCGCCGCAAAAAAGCTGGTCGATGGCCAGGTCAATGTTTTCTCTTTCTACCTCAGTCAGGAAGCCGAGGTTTCCAAGGTTAATTCCAAGTATAGGCAAGCCCTTCCGGTAGGCCTTTCTTGCTACCTTTAGGAAGGTTCCGTCGCCTCCCAGACATACTACCATATCGCTCTGGTCAGTCACTCCCTCATCGTTACCACAGGGCACTCCTGCGCCTGACCTTTCCGCGAGCTGACTGGACATAAGAGCGCTACCGCCATGCTTTGCAATGCTTTGTGCAAGGAGTTTCGTATATGTAAAATCAATATCCCTATCCTCGTTTGTAAAAATGCCGATCCTTTCCATCCAATCCTCCAAAGCAGCAAATCGCATCTTATTACTGGGGTCATTATGGGGACGTTTCTTTTTTTATTATATCGCATATTTATTCAAAAAACAATTCAAGTGAGGGGACGGTTCTCCAGAAGGGGACGGTTCTTCAGAAGGGGACAGTTCTCTCAACTAAGAGGGACGGTTCTCCAGAAGGGGACGGTTCTTCAGGCAGACAGAAAGAAGGTCCCCAGCCACTCAACGCTTTGCATTGCCTTAAATACAGACAAGTCCCCACAGTGTTTTAAGAGAACCGTCCCCCCAAATGCTCAGGAAGAGAACCGTCCCCTAAAAGAAGAGAAACGTCCCCCTAGAGTGTTTCATTGGAATACAAGTTATTTAACTAATTCCTCATGAGAAGCTTTGACAACCTCATCGATAACGGGCAATATTTCCCGAATATCACATAAACCGGCCTCCAAAGATAAATAGCATAAATATTCAATGTTACCTTCCGGCCCTTTTATCGGCGAGTAAGTTATCCCCTTTATGTAGAACCCCGTGTCAATGGCAAATGCTACCACATCCTCAATAACCTGCCGATGAACTGATATGTCCCGTACGACTCCATGCTTTCCAACCTTATCACGACCTGCTTCAAACTGAGGCTTAATCAGGCACAGGACCTCACCCTTTTCCCGATTAAGCAGCGAATATACTGTTGGGAGCACCTTTTTTAAAGAAATAAATGAAACATCTATAGATGCAAAATCCGCTATGATTCCAATATCCTCAGGCTTAACATAGCGAATGTTTGTCCTTTCCATATTAATTACGCGTTCGTCGTTTCTTAATGCCCAGGCCAATTGCCCATATCCCACATCTATGGCGACAACCCTTACAGCACCATTTTTCAGCATACAATCTGTGAATCCACCTGTTGAAGCCCCCACATCAATAGCTGCTTTCCCCTTAAGTATAAGACCAAATTCATTAATTGCCTTCTCAAGCTTCAGGCCACCCCTGCTTACATATGGGTTAAGGGTTTCCTTCATCTCTATTTGAGAATCTACATCGTAGCTGCTACCAGCTTTATCGGCCCGTTCCCCATTCACGAGTACAAGCCCTGCCATAATAGACCTCTTCGCTCTTTCACGGCTTTCACATAACCCTCTTTGAACCAGCAGTACATCCAGTCTTTCTTTTCCCAATAAAAATACCTCCAGGGGATAGTTTATAGTAGATATTACACCTATTTATCCTTCAGCATCCTGAGTATATCATGGCTAATTGTAATCGCATCAAGACCATATTTTTCAAAAATTTCATCTCTATTTCCATGACTAATCGGAATGTCAGGGAAGCCAAAAGTGCTTGTTTTAACCTTTATGTTGTTTTTACTGATAAGCTCCAGAATGCTGCTGCCAAATCCGCCTTTAATACAGTTATCCTCAATCGTAGCAAGCGCACCAGTTTTGACAACACTCTCGAGAATCATTTTCGCATCAAGGGGCTTAACAAATCTACCGTTGATGACGTCGGCATTTACACCCTTTTGCGCAAGTAGATCGGCGACTGTAAGGGCAGTTTCTACCATTTTCCCAACAGCCACAATCGTAACATCGTCACCCCTAAGAAGCTTGACTCCGGTCCCTCTATTTATCGGGGCAGATTGGGCAAGCTGTCTCTTCCCGGAGCCGCGAGGATATCTGACAGCAATTGGTCCATCGTGTCTAAATACAGCAAAATCAAGCATCCGTTCAAACTCATCGTAATCACTGGGCACAGCAATGGTCAAATTCGGTATAGAGCTTAAGTATGACAGGTCGTAAATACCTTGATGCGTTTCTCCGTCTTCGCCTACAAGCCCCGCTCTGTCAATAGCGAACACAACATGGAGGTTTTGGAGTGAAACATCATGCAGAATCTGATCATATGCTCGCTGCAAAAAAGTAGAATAAATAGCCACAACAGGCTTAATACCAGCCTTAGCCAGCCCTGCAGCAAATGTCACTGCATGCTGCTCTGCGATACCCACATCAAAAAATTTCTCCGGATGCAGCTTAGAAAACTCGTCCAGCCCCGTTCCCGATGTCATTGCAGCTGTAATTGCAACAAGTCTCGGTTCTCTTGCCGCCATTTCCATCATTTTCTTCCCGAAAACATTTGAGTAAGATGCTCCATTATTGACCTTAACCTCGCCGGTTTCAATTTCAAAGGGTGCTACTGCATGGAAGTCCTGAGGCTTATCCTCAGAATAACTGTATCCCTTCCCCTTCTGTGTCATCACATGGATCAAGATAGGCCCCTTAAGCCCTCTTGCCCGAGAAATGACAGTTGTCAGCTCTTCAATATCATGGCCGTCAATGGGGCCGATATATGTAAGACCCAAATCCTCGAAAATTATACCGGGCATAACCATATACTTTATCGTTCCCTTGGCACGATCCAGGGCACGAGCCGCAAACTTCCCGACTGAGGAGAACTTGTTAAGGAATGTATCCAAATCCTCTTTTGCCTTGTAATAAATGGGCTGGGTCCTAATTTTGCTAAGATGGCGGGAAAGCCCTCCGACATTTCTATTGATGGACATTTCATTATCATTAAGTATAATAATTAAATCATTAGGCGACCGTCCGGCGTCATTCAAGGCCTCAAATGCCATACCGCCTGTCATCGCTCCATCGCCTATCACAGCCACTACTGAATAATCCTCGCGGAGTAGGTCCCTTGCCTTGGCAAATCCCAATGCCGCTGATATGGAAGTACTACTGTGCCCCGTATCAAAACAATCGCAATCACTCTCACAGCTCTTAGGAAAGCCAGAAATACCATTCATCCGGCGTAATGTGCTAAACTGCTCCTTGCGGCCTGTAATTAGCTTGTGCACATAGGATTGGTGTCCCACATCCCAAATAATCTTATCCCGAGGGCTGTCAAAGACTTTATGTAAGGCCAAGGTCAGCTCAACAACCCCAAGATTTGAAGCCAAATGCCCTCCCGTTCCAGAGACCTGTTCAATCAGAAATTGCCTAATCTGCTCAGAAAGAGTTTCCAATTGGTTCAAGTCAAGCTTCTTAATGTCAGCGGGAGAGTGTATACAGTCAAGTAGGTTTTCCGTTCCGCTATTACTAATATCTGATTTACTATTATTTTTCATTGACCAATTTCCCTTTTCTTCTGAAAATAAATAATCTTTCCTTAATGAAGCTAATTATAACACTAACCTTATATATTATATAATTACTGTTGCGAAGTGCAATTGTTTTCCCAAGTGCTTTCCCACCCACCGTCAGCGCCGTAATCAAACCAGTCATTATTAGCTCCGCAACCGTTGTATTGCTTTGGCTTCCAATAATCCTAATTATTATATACGCGCCTGCTGCACCGCTGATAATACCGCAAATATCTCCAATAACGTCATTACATACATTGGAAACCTTATCTGCATTTCTAATTAGTCTTATAGCCTGCTTTGCGCCGAAAATCTTTCTTGAAGCCATGGCATGAAAGGGTTTTTCCTCAGCAGCTGTTACCGAGGTTCCAATAATATCAAAGAAAATATTCACCAATACGATAATGAAAATAACTATAAGAGCTGTGATTATTCCGGCTTGCTGCAGGACCTTTGATGAAGCGACTGTTAATGCCGCAGAAACAATAAAGGACACAATTGTTATTGTTAAAATCCATATAGCATCACTTTTTTTCGAAACGGCAGCCTTGGTAGTTGATTTAAACTTTATTTTCTTATCATCCGCGGGATGCCTATAATGGTCAACCACTTACAAACCTCCAAATTTGTAGGGGGACACAAATAGGTGCCCCCCTCATTTCAAACAATTGGCAACATGTTGAGTAAATTTTGCGGCTTAGGTCAGGCAGGATTTCCCCCGAAAGTACTAAAATGTCGCCATTTCAGCGGTTTCCCTTTAAACCTTCAGCCGCCGCGTTACCGCATGCGAAGCCTGATTACCACTTAGTCCACACTACAATCCCCAACATATTTCATTTAGAACAGTCTAGGGGTTTTCCCCGACAGCCTGGTCGTTTCCTAGCCTCTTTTGCAAATATGGTTTCAAACAGCGATAATGCACTCGTACCGGCCAGTACTCATGCATCTGATCCATTATCCACCATACCCGCTCAAGGCAGGCTACACTGTTCGCAGCATCGAACGATACCGCCTAACAGGTTTAATCCCTGGTCGTAGTCGATATTCGGCATGTTGTAATCGGATTTGCTTCGCACAATTCCTTCGACAAACACAGTCCGCTTTTCTTCCAAAACTCAGGGTCTCCACGGTAAAGGGGTCAACGCCTGCATGCCATTGCAGATCGCCCCTAAACCTTAACTCCCAGCATCAACCCACCACTGGGCGTAACAAGCCGACACCAGGAACTTCATCGATATGCCCTTTAACGGATTTTTAGGCCCGCCTTTAGAAACGCCAGTACTGACTAGAATACTGCGCCATCTTGTTCATCAGAATAGTATTATAACATGTATTTCAAATAAGTAAAATTGTTATTATTGGCTAAGGCTTTTACACCTGAGTCAATGGTTGCGATTCTTCACGAACAATGCCATTTCTCTAAGGAAATCCGCTTTATCTCCAAAGCCTTCAAGTGCACTCACGGCCGCTGAAACAGCTTCCTCTAGTAATTCTCGTGCCTTTTCCACGCCAAATAGTGTAACATATGTAGATTTGCTTGAGTCAGCGTCACCCCCGGAGGCTTTACCCATAATCTCAATACTGCTTTCCACATCCATAATATCGTCCTTTATCTGAAAGGCCAAGCCAAGACTATGTGCATATATCCTAAGCTGTTCAAATTCGTCCTCCCTTGCTCCACAAAGGATTGCACTCGAAAGCACAGGTGCCTTTATTAAAGCTCCTGTTTTGCACTTGTGCATAAGCTCAAGTGTTTCCTGGGAAACGGTCACTTTCTCGGACTCCAAATCCACTACCTGTCCGCGTATCATACCATCTGCCCCGGCGCTTTCGGCAATTAGCCTCATGGCTTCTATCTTTTCCCTTTGCCTGGAATCGTTTTCGAGCGTGTATGACAGCATCAGCTCGTAGGCCTTATTTAGAAGCGCATCACCAGCCAATATCGCCATAGCCTCACCGAAAACCTTATGATTTGTTGGAATGCCTCTTCTATAATCATCGTTATCCATAGCCGGCAGATCATCATGTATGAGGGAATATGTATGTATCATTTCTATAGCACATGCATATGGAAGCACATCCTCTTGATCTCCGCCCAGCATTTCACACACTGCCAGCGCCAGGACAGGCCTAAGCCTCTTCCCTCCGGCCATCAGGCTGTATTTCATCGCTTTATATATGTTCGAGCCGGGGCCATCATCTATGCCCTGATAATCATCCAGGGCATTATTCACCATCTTGGTAAGCTTGTCAAACTGTTCATTAAAGTTCATCATGCGTTTCCTCCATCATACAGTCATTTCTTTCTCTATGATGCCGTCCTCGCCTTCGATTAGCATTGTTATGCTCCGCTCGGCTTCGTCCAGCTTTTTGCTGCAGTACTTGGTCAGTTCGACACCCCTTTGGAAGAATTGAATAGATTCATCCAATGTCAACTCGCCTCTTTCTAGCCTATTTACAATCTCCTCAAGCTCAGTAACCGCCTGCTCATAGCTTTCTGCTTCTCCAGCTTGCTTAATATACTCAGCTTGCCCAGATGACTCATTCTTTTGAGGATACTCAGTTTGCTCAATCTGTTCACTTATACTTATCTGCACTCTCTTTTCTGTTGTATCACCCATACTCAATCCCCCTTTATATTCTCTACTGTACAACTAAGCCGCCCATCCGTTACGAACACCTCAAGCCTGTCTCCAATTGCTACGGATTTAATCGATTTTACCAAAGTATTGTCTTTTTCGGTTCGTATTATACTATAGCCTCTAGCAAGCGAATGCAAAGGGCTAAGCGCGTCGAGCTTTGCTACCAGGGTCGAAAGCAGGTTTCTATGCTTATTATTTATTGTCGAAAGAGCACTGGTCAAATAACGCTTTTGCACATCGAGCATCAAACGCTCCTGGTAAACTCTATTATAGGGCTGCTTAAATGCAATGCTTTCGCTGTTTCGCTTCAGCATCATCCTATCCATGGATATCTTCTTGATTACTGCATTTCGAAGTCTCATCTTAAGACTATCCAAGCGGTTTTCAACAGTAGTTCTCTCAGGCATGACCAATTCAGCAGCAGCAGAGGGTGTAGATGCACGCACGTCGGCAACAAAATCTGAAATCGTAAAATCCGTCTCATGACCGACAGCAGAGATCACAGGGATGCGTGAGTCATAAATACTTCTTGCAACAACTTCCTCGTTGAATGGCCACAATTCCTCCAGCGAACCTCCGCCCCTTGCAATAATAATAACATCCACATTTCCAAGTTGATTCAGACGTCGTATCCCGTGGGCAATCTGGCCTGCCGCTTGCTCACCCTGAACCTGGACAGGATATACTTTTATATTTACATTATAGAATCGCCTGCTGAGTACATTTATTATGTCCCTGACAACTGCACCTGTTGATGAAGTGATAACGCCGATTGCTCCTGGAATCAAGGGAAGCTTTCTCTTTCTGCTTTCTTCAAATAGTCCCTCCGCCTGAAGCTTCATCTTAAGCTTCTCAAAGGCCACATGCAATGCCCCTACACCGTCCGGCTGCATTTCCTCTGCATAAAGCTGGTATTGTCCGTCCCGCTCAAAAACAGATATATACCCTCGTATCAACACCTTCATGCCATCCTCAGGAAGAAATGCCAGGCTTGAAGCATTGCCACGGAACATGACGCATTTTAAAACACCTTTCTCATCCTTAAGAGTAAAATAGAAATGTCCGGAGTAGTGGTTTTTGAAGTTGGAGATTTCCCCTCTTACCCATAATCCGGACAAAATAATATCTTTAGATATCACATCTTTTATATACTTATTGACTTGTGAAACAGATAGAACATTTCTAGTCGTCATGGTATTCAGCCGTCACCATCATGTTGTTCAACAGATGAGTCCTTGTTTGGTATTTTGCTCAATATTCCATTAACAAAAGAACCGGCATCTTCACTACTGTATTTTTTAGCAAGCTCCACCGCTTCATTAACGGAAACACTATAGGGTATGTCTTTTCTGAAGCATATCTCATAGATGCTAAGCCGCATTATAGAGAGGTCGACTTTGGAAATCCTGCTGATTTTCCAGCCCTTCGAATAGGTTTCAATCAGGTTATCTACATACTCCATATTTATGTAAACGCCATCGACAACGTCGTTTACATAAGCCCTATCCTTTTCAGGAAGCGAATTTTCTTCGAAAAAAAGCTTTTTCTGCTCTTCTATGTTATCCCTTTGAAATTCCATCTGGTATAAGAGCTTCATTGCCATATCTCTGGAGGCTCTACGTCCCATCTATCTTCCTCCCCTATTGATCCTAACGGTAAGTTCCTGGCGGTAAAACCCTGTCCAGAAGGTTCTTTACGTAATCCTTATCCTCGTGTATCTTCTTCCCAATATAATAACCTACGCCGGTAAATATTGCAATAAAAAGCACTTTGAAAAAACCGATAATCAATATCATGACAGCTAATATTAAGCCGATAATAGCACCTATAACTTCCCCCTTATGAACTGTACAGTATGCTAAGATTTTATCAAAATTCATTACACAACCCCCCTATTCAACCCTGGGCTTAGTCGTAATTCCCGTGTATATACTGTCTACGACTACTCTAACCTGCTTTACAGCTATGCCTGATGCTTCCTCTACTGCTTTTTTCACACGCCCTTGTACCTCTTCAGAAATGACCGGTATGCTAAGATCCGGCATGACGATTATGCGCACTTCAATCTCTACACCATCATCCGCCTTTTTTACCAGTGTTTTAGTTTCCTTAATGCCGTTCGCTCTTTTTGATGCATTAATGGCAATATTTTCAATAGAATTTAGAGATATCTTAATCTCCCCGATATTAGTATGCTTGCTAACTGCTTTTTTATCCTTGTTGCTTCGAATTCCCGATGCAAGAAACATGACGCTCAGTGCGAAAAATACCAAGGCAATAATAAACACAACAACCCTAAGCACGCCTGCCCCGTTATCCAAAATAATCTGTGTGATTGCGCCGGAAATATCTACAAAAGCCTGCGGAACAACCGCTACATACATGCAAAATGCAGAAAAAACAGCCAAACAGAATGCATAAATTGCTAACAAAACTCTGAAAAAAATGTTCACAAGCATACCACCTTTCGGGTTAACGTTTATATGCATATTATTACTATTCCCAAAAACATTATAGTGTATTTTCCAAAAAAAATAAACCCTAATGGGTTTACTTCAAAACTGCTTTCAATATATATATATACGTTTTTATTTACTTTTTGTTTGCTCCTCAATGAGCTCTTTTTTATGTTCCCTCTCGATATTGACGCCCTGTATGTGAATATTAACCTCAACGACATTCAAGCCTGTCATATCTTCAACCGTCTGCTTGACCTTTTCCTGTATAGTCCATGCAACATCAGGTATCCTGAAACCATATTCAACGATGATGTAAAGGTCGATAGCCGCTTCCTTCTCTCCTACCTCAACCTTAACGCCTTTGGAGAGATTCTTGCGACCGAGTGCTTCGGCAATACCGCCGGCAATACCGCCGCTCATACTCGTGACCCCCGGAACCTCTATTGCAGCTATACCGGCAATTATCGCAACAACCTCATCAGTAATCTTAATAGCTCCTATTTCATTAACAACACTGGGGACATTTTCATCCATAACCTACCTCCACATGGGTTTATAAAGTTATTATACCACTTTTCCATCATAAAGTACAACCAATCCCGCGTTTACCAGGCAAAGAGACCTCACTAGGTGCGGTCGTGAAAAACATAAGCACCATGCCTCCTGGACATTTTGCGATGTCACATGTTTAAGTTCCGCAGCATAATATATTGCTTGTATATAAAGTTGTCGCTATATATTGTGCAGCTAAGTTTCATTTAGGTTACATCTCAAAACCCTTTTCTAAAACAAGGGCTTGATGTGAATATCCTCAACCTGCGCGTCGCCCTGCCTCATTACAATATCTGTGATTTGTGCAGCCTGCGAAGTAGAAAGGCTTGGGGTCTTAACTACAATATCTACGCTTCCGTCATCTGCAAACAAGATAAAGGTGTCCTCAAACCCCATTTTGTTGATTAAGGTTTCAATCCTCATTTCCTTCTCCGAATTCTCAGTAAGCATAATCATTTTCTCATGAGCTTCTGTCTTTATGTCTTCGCTGGCATTAATATCCTCAGTGATTGCCTTTAGCGCTTCATTACTTTTGCTCCTGCTCTGCTCCTTATCCATTCTTGCCTGCACAAAGTAATCATTGGCTATTTTGGAGGCGGTTACGTTGCTTTGAACGTTTGTTTCTTCTGCCAGGCTCAACTGTGAGCCTTCAATACCTTCATTGTAAATTTCATTATCCACGTATACGGCTTCGCCCAGCCTTCCCTCCACATCAGTAGATGTGCTTTCCTGCCTGTAGCTATACTGCAAATAGCCTGCTACCACAATAACAAGGACTAATGCCAAAATGACTATTTGCTTTCTTTTAAAAACCATCATGTCTCTGCCCCCTTCAAGCATGTTTATGAGTAATTGGCGCTTTTTTAAGCTAAACACTCTGTCAACTATGTTTGCATGTAACTGCAATCAAGTTTTTGTTTTTTGTCCCACTTAATAAATAATATATTCAGCTGCATTTACGTTTATATCTCTTTTTCTGAAAAGCTCTTACTTTTTCCTCTGAACAACCTCAACTCTATGCAATGGAATGTCCAAGGCAACCCTAACAGCATTTATGATGCGCTCTCTGACCACTACGCTGTCAGCCCCCTCTGCGACTATCAGCACACCCCTCACCTCAGGTTCAGTTTTTTTCAATATCACCGGCACCTTCCCTCCATTCGAAGAATCCTCATAGGCCAGCGTGCTATCTAAATCTCTTTGGGTGACAGTTCTTGTACCACCCTCATTATCCTTCTCAAGTGTACTGTTTTGGTTGTCTCTTGTATCAAATGCAGGGATTTCTTCCCCGCTGCTATCATAGGTAATTAAAACGTCTACCTTGCCAACTCCCTGCATTTGCGACAAAACTGACTTCAGCTTCTCTTCTTTAGCATCAACAGAAGAACTGTCCCTTTGCGCTGCATCCCTGCTTTCGTTTTTTTGCTGTTCGTAGACCGGGGCAGGAGATGCTGATTTGTTTTTGCTGAAAAGTGTTGAGCCAGCTATAATGACAATAACTCCAATAATCGCAAAAATTACAGTGTTTTCAATCAGCTTCTTCCGATCCCGGCCTTCAATCCATTCCTTTATTCGTTTTATTATATCCATGACCTCACCTCGTTTTCTTGCTAATAACAATATTCTCGCCACTGACTCCGAAAACGCTACTGATTCTTTCCTGTAGCTGTCTTTTTATCTCATGCGGGCAATCTGTATCGGCAGCCTGGCTTCTGTTTATCTTGCCTAGCTTGCCCACTTTACCGATCTTAACCACATTTATAGACTCAATCTCAGGTATTCCGAGAGAACCGTCCCCATCTTCTTCGAGGGTGATGATCAGGTAGGCACGCCTTATTGTGCCGAAGTCCTCGGATTGCGAATCCTCGTTGATGATAATATCCGCTTTGGCTTCGCGAACCCCATCCACCTCCTTGGCATTATGTTCTATTTGCTCTATCATGTCCGCTCGGTAAACTTGAATTATTTGCTCCATTTGCTCCTGCTCCATGAGCTTGCTGTTATTCTCAATCTCAATCTTACTAATCATGTTGCTTCCTGCCGTCTGAGCTTCCACAAAGCTGAAATCTTTTCCTGACAGCTCGAGCAGCGGGTTGACGATTGTTATTATCATTATTGTTCCCGTTGCTATACTTACATACTTCTTCATTTTCCCCTTGGGTAGCAGCATTTCTACTATCACTATGAACAATACCAAAGCTACGATATTGATTATCCACTGCTTGATAAAATCCGTCATTTGACCTCCTATCCAAGGCCTTTGCTCTACCTGAGCATGGCACTTACATTTCCTGCACTAATCAAGGCAGTGACCGAAATCATGAACATAAAAGCTACGGCTGTTGTTAAGGCAAAAATATTCAGCATTGAGTTAGCCACATCGTCTATACAATTTGTGATTCGTCCTTCGGCAATCGGCTCAAGCAATGCACTTGCAGCCTTATAAAGCGCCACCAATGCGACGATTTTTATCAACGGTACGATGCATATTATTAGAATGCCTACCAGCGCAGCCAGGCCTGCGGCATTCTTAATAAGAAGCGTGCATCCTATTACCGTATCTGTCGCATCCGCCAGGGTTTTACCCACAACAGGGATAAAGGTGCTTATAGCAAATTTTGCTGCCTTGCTTGTGGCGCCGTCGATTACTGCTCCTAGAGAACCCTGTAGCGATACTGCAATGACAAATACTGTCAGTAATGCGCCTAATGTCCAGATAACTATTTTGTTTACCAGATTTGCCAGCTTGGCCAGCTGTATTTTCTCCGAAATATTATTCGCAATTTTTAGAACAGTCGATAGAAATATCAGAGGTACAAACAGGTTCTTGATAACAGTTACCGAGATTTCAACTATCATCAGTATAGCCGGATGCAGAATACCACCCGCCGTAATATTTCCCCCGGAGATCAGCAAAGACAGCATAACTGGAATAGCTACATACATAAAACCAACCATTTTATCAATAATGTCACTCCCCATTTTTACAACTGTACCGAAGCTGACCAAAAGCACTGACACAATAACGATATAGCACACATAAAAGGCCACCTGGGTAACACTCTCATACAAGAAATTAGCCTGTACATTCTTAAGCAGGGCACATACCACAACCAGCGCAGTAAGCTTCACAAAAATACCCAGGTTCTGATAAAGCTCCTTAAATAAAAATCTAAGCGCATTGCTTCCAACGCCTTTCAGGTCAAAGCCTATCTTTCCTTCTGTCACATCCTTAATGAACCTGTCTGAACTAAATTCGCCTAGTATTTCATAGCTGTCCTCATCGATATATCTCTCAATTTCACTTTTGACAGTATCAATCCCGCCTGCTCCTGTCTGCTTTTCAATCAGCTCTGCTGCCGGTGGGGCTCCGGCTGTCTGTCCTGAGGTCTGTCCTGAGATCTGTCCAACTGTCTCTTCCACTGCTTCTCCCATCGGCCCTTCTTTCATCTCAGCTAATGCCATGCAACACACTGGTGATAATAGCATTACAAGCAAAAACAATAAGCCTGCAGCTAAACCTACTTTGATTTTTTCATATCTGTTAATCAACATTCCGTTTATCCTCCTGTCATGGCATAATTTCCATGATCAGATCCAACATTGATGTAATAATCGGTACTGCCAAAACTGTAATAATTACCTTTCCCGCCAGTTCTATCTTAGATGCAATCGCGCTTTCACCTGCATCATTGCAAATCTCGGCACCAAACTCCGCAATATAGGCAATTCCGGTGATCTTCAAGACCGTAGCAAAATAGACGGGCTTAATTTCCGCCTTTTGCACATAGCTTCCAAGAACATCTACAACAGCTACCAATTTTGACGCCAGAAGCATGAAGATGACAACCCCTGTTACTATACTCGCTTGAACAGCAATTTCAGGTCTCTGCTTTTTGAGTATAATGATTAGGACGGTTGCCACAAAGCCTATACCGATAATTTGAATGATTTGCATCCGAATCACCCCCGCAAAATACTCAATCCAATTTGAAAATCGTTTTTACAGTGTCGAACAGTACCGCAATTTCCTTTACTACAATCATTAGCACTACTATAAGACCTGCCAGCGTAGTCATCATGGCCTGTTCTTCCCTGCCAGACCTGATAAGCAGCTGATTTAGCACTGCAACAAGAATACCAATCGCAGCAATCCTGAAAATCAAATCCACACCCATAATATGTCAACCCCTTCAACTCATTCCTGCACTTGTCACAGTAGCACGATTACTACAGCAATACCGCCAAGAACACCAAGACTCTTGTACATGTTTTCATTCTTCCTCCTGCTTTCCTCAGCCTTATCCTCCTGCAGCCTCAGCTGTCCGATCGTCAATCGGATGTTCTTTATCTGTCCATCCAAATCAGTACTTCCCAGCATTCTGCCGAAGGCCATAAGTATTTCTTCATCCTCCTTGTTAAGGGCTGTCCTGCATATGCATTGCTCAACCGCTTGACTCCAACCCTCTGAAGCACTTATTGCTTTGTTCTTTCTTAATATCTCAACCGCTCTGGTGAAGAAAACACATGTATCAGACCCTCCTATTTTGCTAATTCTTTCAAAGGCATCCGCAATAATATCCGATAGATAGGTAATCTGGTTTTCAAACATCTGCAATATGCCTTGAAGCTCCCTTAACTGGGTAGGTCTTTTTTTACAGTCACGTGACAGTATTAACCCTAAAAAGCTACAGGAAACAATAACGATGATACTGCCGGTAAGTTTAAAAAGCATACTTAACAGCCTCCTTCAATGAGCGCTTGCGCAAATTGTACGCCAAACCGCGGGCGCTTTAGCGCCTTCCTTATGCGTTTTGTGTGTATCGCGCCGCGAGCATTTTATCAATTGCTCCTTCAGAGGGGGATTGAACCTACCACTGAAGTGACTATTTGTTTATCCCCCGCCTATAGAGGCGGAGGTCTTAAGAGCATTTGATAAATAGATTCCATATTCTCACCGTCGATAACCTCAACCAGCGTCCCCGGGCCATTGGCATTGCCAAGCACGATGTACCTTTCAAAAACCTTATCTTCAATCAGCTTTATTACCTCACGCCTGCTTTTCATTTCTGAAACGTTATAGCCATGGGCAGTCGCGACGATGCGCACCCCGGCATTCAAGACACTGTGTATGGCCTCCCGGTCGCCCTCATTCCCAATTTCATCGGTAATAATGACCTTGGGTGACATGGCCCGGATTATCATCGGCATCCCTATTCTTTTCGGGCATCCATCCAGTACATCCGTTCTCAGTCCCACATCATTTGACGCTATTCCCTTTTGACACGCAGCTATCTCGGATCTTTCGTCTACTATTCCAACCTTTACGCCTCTGAAGCCCATATCGGGAAGGCCGTTTCCCAGTAATCTTGCAATATCTCTCAGAATGGTCGTTTTTCCGCATTGTGGCGGAGATATGATAAGTGTATTGAAAATATCCGAGTTATTTCTGATAAGATACT
>JAAYBT010000228.1 GCA_012730015.1 Clostridiaceae bacterium | reverse complement strand
GCCTTGGAGGTATCTATATTACCTGTTAGCTCAACGCCGAATGCAACTGTTCTGTTGAAGGGGAAGACCGGCAAATTGGTCCACTGATCCAGGCTCTCAAGAAAATAGGAATGCAGGTCAGAATATGGACTATCTGCAATGACCACATCGACCGTATCTAATTCGGTGGCCGCAAGAATGCTTGCAGAGGCTCCTGTAGAAAACCCCATCAATGTGATGTGCTTATAGCCTTGATTATTCAAGTATTTAACAGCGCCCTTAACATCATCCTTCTCGTTGTAGCCAAAGGTACTGTCCTTACCGCCGGACTCCCCGGAATTTCTCAAATCAAAGGTAAATACAGTATATCCTTTCTTCAGGAATTCCTTTATCAAATCCACTGTTTCGACACCAAATTGCAGCCTGTTGCTGCCGTAGGAATGGACCAGCACTACCGCCCTATCACTGTTCTTTGCCTGGAAAAGCCATCCCTTGAGGATGATGGTTTTGTCGACTCCTCCGAAGCTTGGGATGTCTTTGTACTCCGGAACTATATTTGAAGTAAAGGTGTCCAGGGGTTTCTTATCAGGGTGCAGCAGACCCCAACTCTTATATCCTGAGAATATTACCACTGCCAGAACTGCGAGAAGAAGAAGAACAATGACGGTCAATATGATTTTCCTTGTTCTATGTGTCTTCCTGACCGCATAAGTAACTCCGCTGATCCTCATATGCAAACCCTCCAAGCCTTTAACTGTTGTATTGACATCTGTGATGCTTAACCTTATTATATTTTTATTAATAATTATTGTAAAGGCTATTTGCAAATTGCCCATGGCTATTGACCTCTAGCAGGAGTAAAAAGAGGAAGGTATACGCGGCTTAATGTTGCTATTTTATTCAATGATGGCGTATACTGGAATATAAGGTCATAAAAAGTGATAAATTTCCGGGAGGAACGTCTATGGAGCAGAGTCTTCAGAAAAGTGAGCCTGGCTTTAAAAAGAGGAAATCCATATTAAAAGGGATTGGAATAGCTGTTCTGCTTATTTTACTGGCGCCGGTTTTATTGGCAGGGTTATTGTATCTATATGTGAATGTTGCTGATTTTCAATATGACAATCCGGATACGATGATTACTCAGGAAGCGCCGATGAGCTTCTCCCAACGGCATTCCTTCGATGCGGAAACAATGACAAGAACCATGAGGCTGGACAAAACCGATTTATACTATTTGACAAACGATATTATGCCGGACTTGCATTATAATGAATCTCTGTTTATTAATGCTTACCGTATTTCGCTGGAGGATAAAGCTGTTTACTTACAGGGAAAGGCATATGGAATCAATATACCGGTCAGAGTGGGAATTGATCTGCAATGGAGAGATGGAGACATCATGCTGGCAATTAAGGATGCTCATTTAGGGAAGCTTTCTATTCCGATACCTGTTCATCTGATTGCCGGCAAACTTGGATTTGATTTGGATTATACAATGTCCTTGCAGGATAATCGCATCTTCAAAGATGCACAGGAGTTATTCATTGATGATGATGTTCTGAAAGTGGTTTATCCCGTTGATAAACATATGGTTTCCGAAGGATTCAGTGCATGGACTTATCTTAAACCGGCGGAAATATATATGAGTGAAGAGGATGGGATGATTACTCTTGTATCCGATATTCAAAAGAATTGGACAAAGGATGACTATGTCAGTCCGAAACTGGTTGAGTTTGTAAAAAAGCTGGAGCAGGATCCAGATGCGTATCAGGAGCTGATTGTAAAATTATTGGCGCTATCTCCGGAACGGACAGTGAAAGGCTACTTTTCATCAAGTGAGTATGACCAGGCCGACATGACACGGTTTTATCCTGGTGTCACCCAACAGGCTGTAGATGAGATGCGTACGCAGACGAGCTACATAAAAAACTTTGATTTGATCAAAAAGTATGCTTTTGATATCGATGAAAGATTTGGAAACGGAACCATAACAGTTCGAAAGGGTCATTTCATAAACACAGAGGACCAGTCAGTCATTGATTTCAATACGCTTTTAGGCGATTCACCGGAAGCTGAAAAGCTTTTTTCTGATAAAACCAAGCTTTGTGCGATTTTATGTGAGGGTGCACAATCAACACAAATAATAGGGAGAATAAAATACGGATGCGGTACGGCAGTTCAGTTTGAAAATGGCCGATGCGTGGTTATTTGCAGAAAGGGTGCAGGCCTGTATTTCAACGAAATTCCCAGCCAGGAATTTGAGGATTTGGCAAGCGGCAAGTCACTTGCATACATCGTCTCCTTTACGGGTTGATTCACATGGTGATTTGTGCTAAAGGCATGTGTATAAATTGTTTTAAGGATATGGAAGGATAAATGATGCTGTGTAATAGCTGCGCCAGAGCATGTAATGTAGACAGGCATAATAAAAGAGGCTTTTGCGGTATGGGAAATAATCCTGTAGTGGCGAGGGCCTTTTTGCATATGTGGGAAGAACCCTGTATTAGCGGAACGAGAGGTTCAGGCACGGTATTTTTTTCAGGCTGCAGCCTCAGGTGCATTTTTTGTCAGAATCATGAGATCAGTCATGGAGGGCGCGGTAAGGAAATAACCGCAGTAGAGCTTGCGGGGATATTTCGTTCTCTGAAGGATAAGGGAGCACATAATATCAATCTTGTTACTCCGTCCCATTTTATTCCGGCTATCAGGGAAGCTCTGATCATAGCTACCGGGAGAGACGGACAGCCGAAAAACGATATGCAGCCGGAAAGAGAGATGCAGTCGGAAAAAGGGGAACAGACCGGCAAGTGGAACATCCCGATCGTGTATAATACTAATGGTTATGACAGCGTCGAGGGGCTGCGGACGCTTGAAGGCTTAATAGATATCTACCTTCCGGATCTGAAATATATTACTTCGGACCTGTCTGCTGAGTATTCAGGTGCCAGAGACTATTTTGAAAAAGCTTCTCCTGCTATAAATGAGATGTACAGACAGGTTGGCGCACCTGTTTTTGATAATGATGGCATTCTTCAAAGGGGTATGATTATTCGCCACCTTGTTCTGCCCGGCCATACCAATGAAACGCTAAAGGTGCTCGATTGGATAGCGCAAAATATGTCTAAGGAAGTCTATGTTAGCCTTATGAGCCAGTATGTACCATGCCACAAGGCTTGCGGCCATTCTGTACTGGGAAGGCACATCACCAGATATGAATACGACAAGGTTATTAACAAATTTATAAAGCTCGGTCTTAATGGATACGTCCAGGAGAGGGATTCTGCGTCCGAGAGATATATCCCGGATTTTGGCACTTCAGATTATTTCCCGGAATCTTAAAAAAATTCTTAAATCCTATTTTCCGCACAAATAAAACATTTGAAGGATTAAAACTACCTTAAAATATAATTATTTTTAAATATGTATGGCAGAATATGGAATTGTGTGGTAGAATAAAGCACAATATGGGATGGGAAAATATTACAAATAAGGAATAATAGAGCATGGAAAAGCAAAGAAAAGATAGGCCGTAACTTGAGAGGAGTTAAAAAATGCAGGCAGGAGATTTTTTTAACGGAAGGTATGTGATAGAAAGATTGCTGGGCCACGGGGGGATGGGTAAGGTGTACCTGGCCAGGAACATTAATACCGATACACTCTGGGCAATAAAGGAAGTATGCGCGGGAGGGGCATCCAGAATTGATTTGATGGCAGAGCCAAAGCTGCTTAAAAAGCTGGACCATCCTGCATTACCTATCCTATTCGACATACTTGAGCAGGACGGAAAACTCTACATGATATCAGACTATATTGATGGTGTGGCTTTAGATAAGAAGCTTGAGACTGAGGGGAAGATAGCTGAGGAGATTGTTATCGACTGGGCGATTCAGCTGTGCAAGGCGCTTGACTACCTTCATACCTTCGAGCCAAATCCTATTATATATAGGGATATGAAGCCATCAAACATTATTCTTTCAGGCAGTGGAGTTCTAAAGCTTATTGATTTTGGTATTGCCAGGGAATACAAGCCTGAGTCTGATACAGACACTGTCTACATTGGAACGCGTGGCTATGCTGCTCCCGAACAATATGGAGCCGGTCAGACCAACGCCGCGTCGGACATTTACAGTCTTGGGGTCACGCTGCATCAGCTTCTTACAGGGAAAAATCCTCTAGAGCAACTATTTGAGCTGAAACCCATCCGGCATTATGACCAAATGCTTTCCGCCGAGATGGAGGCAATAGTGTGTAAGTGCACCAGTACAAATTGCCAGGATCGTTACGAAAGTGCGGCTAAGCTGCTGAAGGCGTTTGAGGCACTGCAGATGGACAAGGAAATCAAAAGAGCTGATATCCTTGCCGGGAGTGAATCCAATGCACTACATGCAAATACGGGATATGGGCGTAAATTGGTTATAACGGTATGGGACAATGCGGAGTTTGGCTGTGAGCTTGCTTACATGGCGGCCAAGCATACAGATCGCCAGGTACTATTGGTGGATCTGGATTTGCTTGCCCCCAAGGCTGATCTTTTCCTGAATATTAAAAGAGATTCTGCCAATGCCCTCCAAGCCGGAATATTTGGGCATTCAGGTCTGGATACAGTGATGGATGCGATTGGAAAGGGTATGCTGACTGCAAGAGTATTGCAGCAGGCTTCCGTTTACAGAAAGGAACGCAAAAATCTTCATATTATTACCGGCAATTATAGACTTGAGAACTATGAATACTACAGTGAAGACAGCGTACCAAAGCTGATCGATAAATGCTACCGCAGCTTTGATATAACCGTCCTTCTTGTTAATAAATTCATTTATGATGCATTTACACTGGCTGCGCTACTTCGGTCAGACGTTAATATTGCGGCGATTAGGGCTGATGTGCATCAATTCAGAGAATTCAATACCTACATAGAGTTTTTGAAAGAAAAGCAACAGCTACCTCTTGAGAATACCAAGTTTGTTCTTTTTGAGTACGATAAGGCCATCGGGATGAGTGCGGCTGAGGCCAGGGAGGCCACTGAGGGTAACTTACTGGGCAGGATCTCATTTAGCAGGAAACGTTTAAGATACAGAGGCCTGAAAAGCCCCTATATTTTGCATATGGAGAAGGAAGTGTCCGGTGAATATTCGCAGCTGCTAATCAAGCTGGGCCTTCTGCCGGCTTCTGGTTTGCAGCAGAGGATCAGGAGCCTAAAAAATAGAGTTGTTGGAGGGGAAGGACAATGCCTGTTGTAAAATCCCATCACAAGCTTTTTTATGAGGATAAACATGCTGAATATCGTAGGACTGATGATTTGAATACGATTGTGTCTAGTATTACTAACGATATTCTGAAGGAATTGCCGGGGCTTGTTGCGGATGTATCCTCCGGACACGCTGACAGAAGTGTTCTTGAGACGGCGATTATCAAGGATATTGACAAGAAGAAATATCATTGCGGGGTTTACAGGGACGAGCTGATTAGGAAGGTGCTTGACTTTATGTTCGGCTATGGCGAACTACAGCCCTACATTGATGAGGCAGATATTAGCGATATCGACGGCACCCATTACAATCAGTTTGTTATAAAGCGCAATGGTGTGCGAAGTAAAGTGCCGGTGCATTTTGGCAGCGAGAGGATTTTTGACACATACTGCAAGCTTGTAGCCATCAGGAATGGAGGCATACTGAATGAGAATGACAGCCATTGCAGAGTTACCGATGAGAAAAACAGATTGAGAATAAACGTTTCTATAAAGCCAAGAAACATTGCAGGTCCTGCCATAAGCATACGCAAGCACCGCAGGAACAGCTATACCCTGCAGGATCTTAAAAGCCTGGGAATGCTTGATGATGTGCTTCATCGTATGCTTGTTAAGCTTGCAATGAGTGATAGGTCAATTTTGTTTTGCGGCAAAGGCGCTGCAGGGAAAACCACATTAATGAGGGCCTTTATCAATGCCCTGCCTGAGATGGAGCGGGTGTTGATTGTGGAATCCGATGCGGAGATTTACCCGGACAAGCCTTATTGCATCGAGCAGAGGATAAAGAAGCAAAATGAAGGCGGCAGGCCGATCACGCTAAAGGAGCTTGTCAGGGACGGGCTGACGATGTCGCTGGATACCTATTGCGTGGGAGAAATAACGGGAGATGAGGCATGGGACTTTGTAAGGGCGGCCTTTTCAGGCCATAGGGGAATTGCTACGACTCATTCAGAGAGCGCAGAGGATGCCTTTGCAAGACTTCTTACGCTCAGTAAGGGTGCAAATATCGGAGAAAGTGAAAAGACGATAAAGGAGATGCTGGGAAAGAGCATAGACACTATATTTTATCTCAAGGATTTTAAGGTAGTGGAGGTCCTTGAGGTAGTCGGATATGACACTTGTGCGGATGCATTCGAGTACAAGAGGCTCTATGGTTGCCAGACAGATAAAATGGGCGGGCTCCAGGCGTGAGGCCTGGGTATGAAGTATGAGGAATGAAGTATGAGGTATGAAGCATGAAGCATGAAGCATGAGGCATGAGGCATGAGGCTATGCCCTAAACTGACGGCAAGGAGGTGGAAGATAAATGAAATCGGTCATCATGTATATTATATTGTTTAGTGCCAATGCGATTCTGGCAGCGGGAATCGCAAGAAATGTGCAGCTTAGAAATGGTGTCAGGAGGATTTTCAACCGCTCTGGTGTATTGTCCGGTAGAGCTTCCGGAGGCAGCGGGGCATATAGGCCGGAGACAGGCAATGCGATGAGGATGATTGAGCGTTTCCGGCTCCTCTACATAGAGAAGTCCAATATTAAGCACTATCTACCATTCATGAACATATACACTCTGCTCCTGCTTATAGCCCTACTGTTTGTAGCCGCATACAGTCGTGTTTTCAAGCTGCTGGACTTTTTGCCCTCGGCATTTGTAATAAGCACAATTATTGCAATGGCTCCTCTATTTGCACTGGATTTATTATCCCGCTACAATTCTGAAGCGGTACGCAAGACATTGTCCGAATACATTTCAGTACTAAGCAGATGGTGCTCCGTGAAGGAAGACATAATGTATGCATTTGAAAAATCCCTGACTTCAAATATCGGAGAGCCTCTCAAGACCTTTGTAACAGATATGGTTATACAGGTCAACACAGGCATGGATTCTTCCGAAGCCTTGGACATTTTGCAAATGAAGGTTGATAATTCCCAGTTCAGAGATTTTGTAATCAACATAAAGCTGAGCATGAAAAACAGAGGGGATATTGTCAAGCTGCTGACTAATTTGGAGAATCAGTTCTATAGAATAGATGAAGAGTATAACAGGCGTAGCATATCTACCTATAAGGATAGGATGCTACTCTATTTTACTATGTTTGGAGTATTGGGCCTAGCTTATTTTTTTATTAGCTCTACCCCCCAAATTAATGACTTTTACCTGGGCAGCGTGAGTGGAAAGCTTCTTCTTACAGTGTTTTGCGGCATGTATGCCTTTGGATTCTATCTTACGGCAGGAATTATGAGATTCAAGAATTGAGAGGGAGCGATGAGGGAGGTGAGAAAATGCAGGATATGGGGCGATTGGGTCATATGGTGAGCTTGTTTCATGAAAATATTGCTTTGTTCATGATGCTTGCCTTCGCAGATATTCTCCTGGTCGCTTTGTTTTGTGGGAAAATACGCCCGGCAGTATCAAGGCGTGTGGTGGATGCACTGGGGACCAGGAATGGTGCTACACCTCTTTACAAGAGATGTTCTTTGCTAATAGGTCAGGGCATGGAGGCTTGTGAAAAGCGAATAGGAGAGGGAAGGCTTTATCAAAAGGCAGAGACAAAGATGCGAAAGGCCGGCTATAAGAGCGAGCATGCCGCTATGCTTTATCTGTTTGTCAGGCTTGTGTTATCTCCTGTTGCATTTGTTACTGCCTTCGCCATGAACTATCCGGATTTGCTAAGACCTCTGGCAGTGGTTGTCTTGATAAATACAGTGATGGAGTCAATCATTTCATCAAACAAAAGAAAAATCAATCTGCGTTTTCAAAAATATATCTATAAGATATATAAATACCTGCACAATCAGATATCATCAGGTGTCAAGCCTACAGATGCTGTCAAATCTCTTTATGAGGTTACTGATGATAAGGAGCTGGGTGCTATACTCGTGAGGCTTGCAGCCCGGTATGAGCTGACCTTGGATATCGATGCTGCCCTGGAGGAGTTCAGGTCAAATTTCGATGCTCATGAAGCCGAAACGCTTTGTATCGCTCTTAAGCAGGGAGTGGAGACTGGTGATAACAAGGAATTGCTGGCTAAGCAGGAGGATGTCATGTTCAAGAAATACTTCAGCTATATTCAGGCAGAGACGGATAGCTGCAGGAACAGGAGTGTGGGAGCCTGTGCGGTATTTGTTGCCATAGTTGCGGTGATGATTATTGTACCGATGCTTATGGAAGTGGGTCAGGCCATCGGGAACATATTCATATATTGAATGATAGTGCGAGCAGCGATTGATTAACATAATAGATGACTATCATGGCAAAATAAAAGTCTTGGAGGGTTATTATGGGAGGAACTATGAAGGGGATTTGTAGAAGGGAAGGTAAGAAAGCACGAAATGAAAAGCTGAGGGGCAGCCGGGACAAATGCATGGGCGGAGGACCGGATAGAAGTATGAGAGGAAGCCTGAAAGGAAGCATGAGTGGAAGCTTAGAGAAAATCCGGAACAATAGTCAGGCAGGAGGAGGTTTAACTCGGATTATCAAGGATCGCTTTTTACTAAACGCAGGGGGCTTCGGTATGAATGAGCTGTTGGGGTTAGCTGCGGCATTGATTATCGCGGGGTTTGTTGTCATACCTCGACTCAGGGGCCTTGCTGAAGATATTATGGAGGGTATTGAAGGCTGGTGGTCAGCGACTATTAAGGGTAAAATTTTCAGCACATCAGTAGTGTCGGTAGTGCAACAGTTATTTTTGCCCAGGTGAGTAATAGTGAGTAGGGAATACTGCCTACAGACCTATACTACTGGAGAATCGCAGATAGATGATTGCTCATTTTTAGTATCATATTGAATTATGTAGGGGTGTATTATGCCGGTTAAAGCAATTGTTACGGGTGTTTTACTAGTATTGATGGTCGTCCTCTTGGTTAGCTTTATTGAATATTTTCTTCCGCTTTCTGTGAAGGCTGATATGGACATGCTTTGCAGGGGCACCTTGTTGAGAATGGAGAATGTTGGGGGATTGAGAAGCGATGAAGAGGAAGCTCTCAACCTGGAGTTGGGGAAGATTGGCCTGACGGGTATTGATATTGATGGCTCCCCTTACGCCAAACAGGGGCGAAATCTTAACCTGCGCGTTGAAGGATACTACACCTATAGCAAGCTTAGATCATTATTCAAAAGAGAGGATGTAACGGTGCATATGGTATACGATAAGACTACAATGTCCAGAAAGCTGGTCAACTGATGGATAAAGCTGGGTGTTGGAAGGTGGGAAAGCCGGGAGGAGGGCGTGAGCAAATGGCCATTCAGAAGCATAGAGGACAGCTGGCGCCGGTAAAAGAGGATGCAGTAGAGGCTGAGAGGGGTACTGGAGGCAGCAGAGGTAGCAGAAGCAACAGAGGTAACAGAAGCAACAGAGGCAACAGAGGTACTACTAGAGGCGGCAGTGGTGACAGATGTGACAGGGGTGAAAGAAGTAGTAGAGGCAACAACGCTACTAGAGGGAACAGAGGATCTGCTGTCTTGGAGGTGCTTGTGGGGGTAGCCATGCTGGTCTTTGTGGTGCTTCCTGTATTTTCCGGTGTAATGGAGAAGTATATTTTGCTGGAGAAATCACGGATTATCAGGGATGCAGTGGATCTGACGAACATTTCAGCATATAACGCATTGGATACTGGTGAATTGGGAATGGTTCGTGTTGATATGCCAAAATCAGAGGCTATGAAGATTTTTATGGATATACTTGCTGCTAACCTATCGCTGAATGATGACCTGACTCCCAAGCCGGACTCGGTGGCAGAGGGGCTTGTTCAAGTGAGCTCGCTTGAGATATATGCTACCTATAATACCGACTTCCCAACGACTTGCCCGAATGGAACAACCATCGTAAGGCCTTGTGTACACAGCTGCATCAATATCCCCATAAAGCCGTCACTTTTCAGGAGTGTAATTCTTAACCTACTGGGAAAGGATCATATCGACGCCGTGGTGCATGTAGACTCGGAGATACCGCTGGACAATTAGGACGGAAAGGGGTTTAGAGGCTGGAGTTCAGAATTGGAGAATAGAATAGCGGGGTAATTATGAAAAGATATAGTTGGATTAT
>JAAYBT010000227.1 GCA_012730015.1 Clostridiaceae bacterium | reverse complement strand
ATCTCATTTGACACCTCCTGAATTACATTTTCGTAGCTTAGATTACTTCTTTCCTGAATCGTACTCCTATCAGAAAGGATTGTCTACAAAAATTGGGTTAGTGTCTACTTTTAGCTTACCACTTCATGAATCCTGAATTATGTAACCACATAAACCAAATAATTCCATTATGGCTTAAACATTTGCCCAAAAGTATGGTTTTTTGCTCATCCATGCCACTTGTCGTGCGCCCTATCAGCCACCACGTCGATTGAGTGGCGCCTTTTTGCCTGTTTTGGGCGGTCGAAACCGGCTATAGAATTATATAGCCGAGAAACCCTTTATTTCAATAACAAAATAACGTATAATCACTTTGGGTGATGATATTCGGTAGATATCATTTTAACTATTACGGGAGCGTACTGCTTCCGTTTTAGCTGTAGGAGGCATTTGATGAAACAAAGGGGAAGGTATTTGGTCATTCTCATTGCGCTTGTTGCTTTGTGGGACACTATCATTGTAAAGCCTTTGAAAATATTCGCCGTATTTCTGCACGAGATGGGACATTCGTTGATGGCGGTAATATTCGGCAACGGAATCAATGGCTTTAGCATTAATATGAATGAGAGCGGGTATGCATTAACCTTACCAAAGAACCAGTTTTCAGCCTTTATGATCGTCAACGGCGGTTATCTGGGAAGCGTGTTTTTCGCGCTGCTTATACTAGGGTTAAAAAGGACATCCGCAAGAAAATACATCCTTGGAGCCTCTGCAATACTACTGCTGGGCGTTTCCATTGCATACGGCAAATCATTATTCACCATCATCTACGCGGCCATATTTGCAGGTATCGTGCTGCTGCTCTATATGCTGCGCAATGATAAGCTCAACGATTGGGTCATAGATATACTTGGGGTAACCAGTGCGGCTTATGCTGTGTATGACACCTTTGTGGACACCATATTACTGCAGATTAACCTCAGGCTGCAATGGATTCGCGGCTGGAAGACAACACAGCCACTTACCGATGCGGTACAGATGCAAAACATGACTGGGATTCCGGCTGTGGTTTGGGGCATTATCTGGTTGTCAATCGCATGTGTAGCTTTATATTTTATGATATCGGGGAGCAAGTCCTCAGGTAGGCGGTCAAGTACTGCAAAAAGCAGAAAGCATTCAGCATAGGGAGGTAGGGAGCATATGGATAAGCTTGCGCAGATGAAGGAAAAAATCGAGTTGCTCAATGAAGCATCCAAGGCCTATTACCAGGAAAACAGAGAAATTATGTCCAATTATGAATATGACAAGCTGTATGATGAGTTGGTGCAGATGGAAGAGGAGACGGGAATTATTCTGTCAAACAGCCCGTCGATTAATGTTGGATATGAGTTGATGACAAGCCTCCCAAAGGAGCGACATGAAAGGCCCATGTTATCTCTGGACAAGACCAAGGACACAACTGAGCTGAGGGAATGGCTTGGTGAACAGGTAGGCCTGCTCTCGTGGAAGCTTGATGGGCTTACGATTGTTTTGTCCTATGCCGATGGGAAGCTCGAAAAGGCTGTTACCAGAGGAAATGGCGAGGTCGGCGAGGTTGTGACAAATAATGTGAGAGTGTTCAAAAATATACCTCTCAACATATCTTATAAGGGCAATCTCGTTTTAAGAGGGGAAGCTGTTATCGGCTATTCCGATTTCGAGAAAATAAATAGGGAAATTGACGACGTCAATTCCAAGTACAAAAACCCAAGAAACCTATGCAGTGGATCAGTTAGACAGCTCAACAATAAAGTTACGGCTCAGCGGAATGTCAAGTTCTATGGCTTTTCAGTTGTAAAGGCAGAGGGCACTGATTTCGTCAATTCAAGGGAAGCACAGATCAAATGGCTGTCTGATCTGGGCTTCGACACAGTCGCCTACAAAAAAGTGGACAGGGACAACATAGAAGAAGCAGTTTCATGGTTTGCTCAGCATATTGATAAGCTTGACATACCATCGGACGGATTGGTTCTGACCTATGACGATATTCAATATGGAGAGTCCCTGGGCGCGACGGCAAAGTTTCCCCGCGATTCCATAGCATTTAAATGGTCAGATGAGGTAAAGGAGACGAAGCTGATTGAGATAGAGTGGAGCGCTTCGCGCACAGGCTTAATCAACCCGATTGCCATTTTTGAGCCTGTTGAACTGGAGGGAACGACTGTAAGCCGCGCGAGCCTTCACAACATCAGCATAATGGAGGAGCTGAAGATCGGGATAGGAGACACTGTCTGTGTGTACAAAGCCAACATGATTATCCCGCAGATATCAGATAACCTGACTAGAAGCGGTGATGTGAGCATACCCGGTGAATGCCCTGTTTGTAGCTCAGATGCCCAGATCAGGCAAAATAATGATGTAAAGTATCTGTATTGTACTAATGAGGATTGCCCGGCAAAGCAGATCAAATTATTCACTCTGCTTGCAAGCAGGGATGCACTAAATATAGAGGGGCTGTCGGAGGCAACGATAGAGAAATTCATCGCTGCTGGATTGATTAAAGAGCCTGCCGATTTATTCTGCATTGAAAAGCATAGGAATAAGATTGTCGTAATGGAAGGTTTCGGCGAGAAATCCTACAGCAATCTGGCTGCGGCTGTCAACAAGTCCAGAAGGACTACCGTTGTCCGGCTGCTGTATGGGCTGGGCATCCCCAATGTGGGGCTATCCAATGCAAAATTGATTGCCCGCAGGTTCGGCTACAGCTGGAATGATATAGAAAAAGCCACATATGATCAGCTCATTGAGATAAATGGAGTCGGAGACGTCATGGCAGAGGGCTTCGTCAGGTATTTCAGCGATGAAAGAAACAGGACTGTTGTTGCAAATATCCTCAGGGAAATAGAATTTGAAGAAGTAAAGACTAGCGGCGATAGCCTAAAGTTTGAGAATATCACCTTTGTAATCACAGGCTCTCTGGAACATTTTAAGAACAGGGAGGAGCTTGTTGCCCTCATAGAGGAAAAGGGCGGCAAGGTGACAAGCTCGGTGACTTCAAAAACCAATTATCTAATTAATAATGATAATATGTCCTCGTCCTCTAAAAACAAGAAAGCAAAGGAACTAGGCATCAGCATAATTACCGAGGCTCAGTTCCTTGAATT
>JAAYBT010000026.1 GCA_012730015.1 Clostridiaceae bacterium | reverse complement strand
TATTGTATCTATATCTTGTTATACGTCTTAATCTGGCATCCTTATAAAAGCAATATCCCCCTGCCGTATTTGAAATAATTGAGAAAAATTCCTGATTACCTGAATAATTAATCCATGGGTTCGGAGTCTCAGGGGTAGTAATGACATATTCTCTGTTAGCGTCATCAAAATAACCGTATTTCATATAAACCTCCGCTGCATACATATTTACAAAATTTACAATCAAATATCCCTGTACTTCTTCTAAAAGTCAGCAGGGGTAGGAAAAATCCTACCCCTACCTGTTAGTTGGACATGTAGCGACATAGCGCGTTTTGAGTTCCGCTGGCGAAACTGCATTAAGGTTACATCGCTCAAGTCTTTGTTAAGTCTAAGCTTATTGCTAATTACTTACCAACCTTTGCACGCCATGCGTCGTACTGCGTCTGCATATCGGCAATCAGTGTATCAACGCCGGAAGCCTTCAGCTCATCCTCATACTTCTTAAGGATTGGGTCTACATCAACAGCGCCGCACTGCAGCTGTCTGTTGTATGTGCCTGTAACAGTCTTACAAGCAGAGGATTCTGTGCTGACGTCTGAGTCATTGTACACGAATCCAAGGCTGTTCAAAACAAGACCTGCGTCATTGTACTTACCAAAGTCAGCCCACTTGTTAGGATCTTCGTTGTCTAGAAGGAGATCCTTGAACTGATCACCATATCTCCAGCCAGGACCCATGTTATATCTGTCAAGGCCTTCCTGAGTCTGAGTGATTCTTCCATCTGCGTTTACATTGTAATGAGTTCCTTCAATACCGAAGTTGAGAAGGTTTCTTACAACATCATCAGTGTAAAGAATTTCGATGAACTGGAATGCTCTTTCAGCATTCTTGGAAGCTGCAGGTATTGCAAGCATAGCACCTGTAGTCTCACGGTTGGACATAACGGGTTGTGTAATATCAATCTGTACCCACTCTACGCCTGTGCTACCAGTCATTTCAGCATCTTTTCCGGGCTTGAGGGAGGACTCGACTGCGAAGTACTTAGCAGTCTTCATCTGCTCAGCAGTGTTTTCCATTGTTGCTGCATCAGATGCTATGTAGCCCTTCTGATAATAGTCACGAAGCTTCTTGTACATATCAACGGATTCAGGAGCAAGGAAATGGTTAACGATAGTGTTGTCTCTGTTATCAGAATACAGAGCGCCAGGAACGTTATCATCACTAACTCTATCCCAATCCAGGAACTGGAATGGTGAATCTCCGCCAACTACCAGCAAAGGAGTGATTTTGCCATCAGCCTTAATCTTGTCAAACCAGGGCTCAAGGTCTTCCATTTTCTTAAGAGTTGAAATGTCAATACCATACTGGTCAACTACTGCCTTCTGGAGCAGATATCCCCAGTTGTGAACAGTTTCCTTATGTGTGGGAACAGCGTAGTTTATTCCGTCAAGAGCAGAACCATCTACGAAGTCTTTTCCTGCAATTTCATAAATTGCGGGATATTTTGCAAGTAAGTCATTCAATTCTGTGAAGTAGCCAGCCGCTGCGTTCTTGTAGTAGTTTGCAGCCCAGTTAGCTGTGAAGCAAACGTCAAAGGGTTCGCCCGAAGAAAGCATGGTGTTTACTTTCTGCTCGTAGGGATCGCCCCAGCCAAATACCTGGAGATTCAATTTGATATTGATTTTGTCAGCCAGATATTCATTGATCTTTTCCATAACAAGATCAGTGTCTGTTTCCTGCTTGTTACCAACCAATGTCATTGTGAGCTCAACAGTCTCGGCAGGAACTGCGGACTCTGCCGGCTTGTCCTCAGCCTTAGGAGCCGGAGCATCGGTTTTCTTTGTTGTCGGGTCAGCTGCAGGTGTAGCTTTTTCTCCACAACCGCTAAGAGCAAGTGTGAAAGCAAAAACTAATACGAGAGCCAGACACAAAAACCTTTTCATACTGCGCATAGAAAATACCTCCTGATAATATAAATTTTATATATGATTGCCGATCTGCCCCTAAGGGCAAATCAGCAGAATCACCCTTTTACAGCGCCTATTGTAAGACCCTTTACAAAATACTTCTGGAAGAAGGGGTATGCCAAAACAATCGGCCCAATGGAAATGACTGCAATAGCCATCCTGACACTTTCGCTAGGCAAGTTCGCTAATATCTGGCTTGCATTAGAAATAGCATTACTTGCGTTTAATAGATTTTGAACAGCAATCAATGTCTGGTACATCAGATACTGTATGTTGTAGTTCTTGCTGTTGTTAACAAATACCATCGGAAGATAAAAGTCATTCCAATAAGCCAAGGTACAGAAGAGTCCTACAGTCGCCAGACCAGCCTTACATAGTGGGAGAACGATGACAAAGAATGTCCTGAATTCACCGGCGCCATCTATTCTGGCTGATTCTATAATGGATTCGGGTACGGTCGTCTTGTAAAATGTCCTCATAATCATCATGTACCAGGTATTCATAAGGTATGGTACTATCATAATCCATAAGGTATTCTTTATAGGAATAAGCTGTGTATAAACTATATACCAAGGTACAAGTCCACCACCGAATATCATTGTGAAAAATGCGAAGAAAGAAAAATGATATCTGTACTTAAATGAGCTTCGTGATAGTGGGTATGCATAAAGTGTAATGACCATCAAGCTTAATAGCGTACCGACAACAGTTACCAGTATAGACACCCCGTAGGCTCTCCAAATGGCATCACCGGCAGTTAACAAATAACGATACGCTTCGCCACTGAACGCTGATGGAATGAATTGGTAGCCGTTAGCTCTAATAGATGCTTCATCAGAGAGCGAAATTGAAAGTACCAGCAATACAGGAGCAATACACATCACACAAATTGCCAGGAATAATATATTAATAGCAGTATTGGCTCCAAAGCCAATCTCATTTTGTCTTCTTTTTCTAGCTAACTTCAACATGTTATCCTCCTTAGGCATTTTACATTGAAAAAGCCCTTTTTAGAAAAGTGCACTTTCCTTGTCTATTCTTCTGACAATAAGGTTTGCCGTAAAGACTGTAATGCATCCTACAACTGCCTGATAAGTCCCTGCGGCCGAGGCCATACCAATATCATTGGTGTTTCTCAATGCGGAATAAACATACGTATCAATAACCTGAGTGGCTGGCTGTAATGAACCGCTGTTTCTGGGCACATTGTAGAACAAGCCGAAATCTGCGTTGAATATTCTTCCCACGGCAAGCAGTGTGAGGATAATCATCAGCGTCTTAAGAAGCGGCAGTGTAATATGCCATATTTGCTGTAGCTTGGTAGCACCATCGATTTCAGCCGCCTCATAGTATTCCGGATCAATTCCTGTTATGGCAGCAAGATAAACCACAATATTGTAACCGGTGTATTTCCATAGTTGGAAGAAAACAAGTATAAAAGGCCAATACTTAGGTTCGGAGTACCATTCCACCGGCGCTACACCAAGTGGCTTTAAAATACTCGTATTAATTAATCCGTTCTCAATACTCAATAGGGAATATGCCAGATAGCTTACAACAATCCATGAAAGAAAATAGGGTAGAAATACAACGCTCTGGTAAACCTTTGACAATCTCTTGTTTCTCAGCTCTGTCAACATGATAGCAAAAGCTACGGGAATAATCAGTCCGAGAATGATAAACACAGCATTGTAGAGCAGCGTATTTCTGGTCATCTGCCATGCATAGGGGGTTTTAATGAAAAACTCAAAATTCTTAAATCCTACCCAATCACTTTTAATAAGGCTGGTAAAGAAGTCTCCATGGAAACGGTATCTCTTAAAAGCAATAACTATACCGAACATCGGTATATAATTGTTGACAATAAGGATAAGAACGCCTGGAAGCAACATCAAAAAAAGAGGCCATTGGGTCCTTAACTGATACAAAAAGCCCTTCTTTTTAATCTTCTTCACAGCAGTTTTGTTTGGAGCTGTAGCAAGATCCATTACTTTATCACACCCTTGTAGTTTATGAACAGCATACAAGTATATGTTACAGAAATTTAACATTTAAAAGAATAGAATGAATTGCTGAATTGTGTATTTAATTGCTTTATTGCTTTGAGCAAGATAATACAACAAGATTGTCCAAAGTAATTATTGCTCGCGAAACTCAGTGGGGGTAAGCCCAACATGCTTTTTGAATAATCTGGAGAAGTAATGGGCGTCCGGAATACCCACTTTTTCTGCAACCTCGTAATTCTTTAAGCTGACGTCTTTCAGAAGCTCTTTTGCCTTTTCAATTCTTATATCATTCAAATAATCCACAAAGTTCTTTCCCGTTTCCCTTTTGAACATTCTGCTGATATAGTAAGTGCTTACAAAGGCATGCTCAGCTACCTCATTGAGACTAATTTGCTCATGGTAATGGGCATGAAGAAAGTCCACCGCTTTTCGGAGCACAAGCTTAATGCTCCTGTTATTATAGCTATTGACCTTCTGAGAAACACTGCGGGCGGACTCATCAAGAAGAGTGAAGAGCTCCTGCCTGTTATCGCATTTTTCTATTAGGCCATAAAGCCCGTTCAGTTCATGATAATCCTTTTTCTTATCTCCTTCCTTGTCTGAAAGTGAGATCCTGATATTATTAATAGAAGAAACAGTATTCCAGCAGAAATTCTTTATGAAATTAGCCTTTGTGGGTTCAATTTTCTCGAAGTAGCTGTGAATGTCTTTCAGCCTTTCCGACACAGCAAGCTCATTGCCGGATCTAACACCTTCTATTAGTGCCTTTTGCAGCTTCTCGAGCATGGAATGATCGTCATATTTGAAAAATGTATTGACATCACTATGGAATATGATTGAATTGCTTCCCATATAAAACTTGTGCTCAAGGGCTTGTCTGCATTCAGAAAACTTTTCAGGAAGCTCTATAAAATCACTACCCTCCGAGCTTATTGCTATGGTAATGGTGCAGCTAAAGCAATTGGAAATTATCTCCTGGAGATAGGCGCACTTCTTATTTATAAGCTCCATTGAGTTTTCTTTATCACCAAGGGGCATAACAACAAAGGCTATGCCGAAATTATCCAGGGTTATCTGGATTACATTGAATTTATCAGAAAAAATCTCCTTAAATGTATTGATAATACCAAACTGATATAGGTGTCTGTCATATTGGCTGATATTATTGTTTTCGTTCTCCTCAGAATCATTATGCACTACCATCATATAGAAGTCTCCTGACTCTACCTTGAAAAGCTCCAGCTTTTGCTTTATATCAGCCTCATTTGTATTGATTTCATATATAATGTCATAAAGGAGCTTTTCACGCAGGACAGAAATATTTTCTAAAAACAGCTCATTAAGCTTCTCAAATTCCTCCGCTCTCTCATTCTGAAATTTAAGCTCCTTGACAGCTCTTGAGATGACAGATGTCAATTCTTCTATTTTAGATGGCTTGAGCAGAAAATCAAAGGCTCCTATTTTTAGCGCCTCATGGACATAATCGAAGTCACGGTGACCTGTGAGTATAATTATTTTACTATCAGGGACAGCGCTCTTAATCTCGCGAAGCATTGTGAGACCATCTGTTTCCGGCATTCTTATATCAGTAATGATGATATCAGGCCGCAGCTCTTCTATCATTTCTTTTCCGTCATGCCCATCCGCAGCCTCTCCGCATACCTCGCAACCGAAGCTTTGCCAGTTAATGATGTTTCTTAAGCCTTTTCGAATAATCGGCTCATCATCAATTAGTAGTACCTTGAACATAGAAGCCCTCCCTGCCTTCAGTGTTTATCCCACTTGGAATTGTTACTATGGCCTTTGTATATTTGTACTCTTCACTTTCAATTACTAACCCATAATTCTCACCATAAAAGAGCTTAATCCTTCTATTCACATTTTCTATGCCAATGCTTCTGCTTTTCTTCTTGTCATCGAGAGTCTTAAAATAGGTATCGCTATCCATAGCAAGCCGCTCGTTCAACTGCTTTAAATCTTCACTGTTCATCCCTACTCCATTATCAATCACTTCTATTCTAAGAGTCTGTTCATCCTGTTGTATTGCATTAAGAGTAATTACACCCTTGCCTCTTATCGCTTCAATCCCGTGATAAACTGCATTCTCAATCAGGGGCTGAACTAGAAGCCTTGGTATTTTTATGTTGTCTACATCTACATGAATGTTTTTCACTAACTCTATTCTATCCCCGAATCTGCGTTTCTGCAAAGATATATATTTATCAGCATAGGTAAACTCCTCCTTAATGCTTATAAGCCTCTCATCTCTGCCTATGCTTGCTTCCATCAGGTCGGACAGGTCTGACACGGTGTTGCTTATTTCCGGGACATTATTAAGCCTTGCCATCCAGTTAATAGCCTCAAGGGTGTTGAAAAGAAAATGTGGATTAATTTGCGACTGAAGTGCCTTTAGTTCGGCTTCCTTTCGTGTAAGCTGCTCTCTGTACACCCAGTTGACCAAATGGTGTATCTCACTTGACATTTCATTGAAGGTCTTGCTTAAGAAACCTAATTCATCCTGCCTGTCCACTTGAATGTGTACGTTTTCACCGCCAATTTGCACCTTCTTCATGCCGTTTACAAGTAGGTTGATTGGTTTAACAATATCCATTGCAATGAAAAATGTAATGGCGATAAGCAGAAGAATAACAATAATGCTCATCAAAATTATGTTTCTTTTGAGAATATTAGCATCCTTGTATAGCTCGTCCAATGTATTATAGATTACAATCTTCCATCCTGTACTATTCTGAGTAGTATGGGCAATAAAAAAACCAGTTTCCTCGTCCGCGCTCTCTCCGAAATCGTCTTTGACTTTTTCAAATAATATCTCTGAATGCATTGACAGGTCGTCATAATTTCTGCTTGTAATGAGCTCCATATCGGAGGTCAGTATTGCTATATTCTGAAGGTTACCCGTCAACCCCTGATATGCTTCGTCAAGCACTTCCTTCTTTATAAGCATAGCCAGAAGTCCTATCTCCTGAAAGGTATCTCTGTCATTGAACTGCCTAACAAGATAAATGTTTTGGACTCTCTTCCCATCAGAGACTATATGCAGGAAGGGCTTACCCTTTTTTTGCCTGGCTTCTTCAATCATTTCATTGTAGGGTATATCATCCTTTGATCCTGCTTCTTTTGTATTGTCGTCCTGGTAATATGCTCTGCCCTCATTGGAAAACACGCACAGGGAGCGGATTTCAGGCCTGGTGATAACCACCATCTTCAGATGGCTGTTAACGGTGTTTTCATATTCAAACCGCATAAGAGCGTCTTCGACATCTATGCTGCTTTGCAGTGCGTCATATATTTTATCCTCATAGAGGAGATCCTGGGATATTTCAATCAGATTGTCCATATAATCGTCCAATCTCAATTGAATCATATTCAATATGTCTCTTGAATAATCTGTCGAATTCTCCTTAATTATACCCTCGGAGTTCTTATAGCTTAAAAGACCTAACAGTAACAGGGGTACCAAAATTTGAATAGACAATGCTGATACCAGCTTCGTTCTGATTGGCAAATTTCTATAAAACCTGAGCAATCCTGAGGGAAAGCGCTTCATCCTAATAGACCCCCGAAATAGTTCTCTTATGTTTAGTCAGATATAATCCCATTTTCGATAGCATTTGCCCAAAGCTCTTCTGCAGTAATTGTGCCGGATAAGAAATATGGAAACTGCTTAGCAATATCTTCCTCCCATGAGCTCCTGTCTACAAAGGAATCCAGCGGCCCAACCAACATATCTGACTCCCTAATCATTCTCTTGCCCTTTATTGTCATCCTTCTGTATTCGATATTGTAACTGTCTATATTCACATTGCTAATCATGCCGGTCTCAGTGGCGTAATATGCTGCAGTTTCAGCAGATGTCAGCTCTTTTAAAAGCCTTACCGCTGCTTCATACCTAGCCTCATCCTCTGCGGCTGCAGTGCTCAAATGGAAGGAGCCTCCCCCAAGTCCATAGACCATTGCCCCCTTGTAGTTATCATATCCGTCGACATAGGGAAAGCGTATGATGTCGACTGTATAATCATCTACATCAAACTCCCCTATAAACCAGGAGCCCTGCACAATCATTGCAGCCTTCTTTTCTTTAAAAAGGATGTTCCTTTCATTGTTTGTCATTGTAAAACAATTCTCCGGGAATGCTCCAATATCATATAATTCCTTTATGTATTGGAGTGCAGTCAGGTGACTGGGCTTAATCTGTCCATCCTTGAAGGGAAACTCAGTATCATTCTTTCCGCCAATCATTGCAATAAGATTTTGGTACAAATATGTGCCCTCGGAATAGGTATTAAAAGCAATTGGTACGATACCATTTTCCTTGAAAATCGCTACTGCAGCCTTCAAATCCTCAAAGCTAGAAGGAGTAGGAACATTGTATCTTTCAAACAGGTCCTTATTAATGAACATGCACTCAAACATGACTTCAACGGGAAGCCCGTAAATTCTGGCGTTATATGTGGTGTAGTCCCACATGCCCGGGTTAAAGCTTCTTTTCCAGTCAGGGTTATCCATCAATAGTCCTGTGAGATCTGCCACCTTTCCGGCATCAATCAGCGTTCTTATATCTGAGCCGGGCCACAGTCCGAAGACATCAGGATCATTTCCCGATGCAAAATCGGTCTTAATTTTAGGCAGGAAATCCTCTCCAAAAAGAGACTCATTGATTACGGTAATATCCGCATTATTTGCCTCAAACTTATCCAAGATGCTCTTTAGCGCCTCAGCCTTGCTGTCGACACCACCCCAGCTGCTGATGAAACGCAGGGTTGTCTTTTCATCCTTGTATACTACATCATTCGTTTGTTGCTCCTGTATGCCAGAGGGTACCTTGGTGCATGCACATAGTAATAACATTATTACAAAGGGTAGCAAAACACGGTATAATGCGGTTCTCCTCACTTTATACAACTCCTTATCTGCCGGGGTATCTTGCGATGCAACATATTTTGAGTTCCGCAGTACAATATATT
>JAAYBT010000226.1 GCA_012730015.1 Clostridiaceae bacterium | reverse complement strand
GGTCTTGATTGAATCTACCGATGGGGAAGAGGTATGGACCACTATTGGTGTTTCTACCGACATCATTGAAGCCAGCTGGAAGGCTCTTGTGGATTCTATTGAATACAAGCTGGGAAAATGATAGGATAATGACATAGGGGACAATGACACAAGGGAAACGTCGCCCTGTGTTATTGTCCCCCTGTACTATTTGTGTCACTATTGGAAAGGTGAAGTGAACGATTTGACGTTGAGCGGGAAAATTTTTCTAAAGGGAAAGCTGGTAAGGGAAGGCTTTGCAGAGGATAATGCGCAGGACCACAGCTTCAAGGATAAGCTGGAGAAATGCCTTATAGATCTTTGCGCAGATGTGGATATCCCTGTTCCGCTCTGGTTGAAGAAGAATACAAAAGAACTTGCCATTTTCAGAAGAACGTTTTTTTCCTCTGAGCAATTTATTGACAAGGTCTGGTTTGACAAATTGGAGATAAAATTGGGGGAATAATTCAAATAAAGGGGTATTGTTATTGAAAAGGGCATTTATTACTGACGTTCATTACCGAATGGGGTTAGCGGCTGTAAGATCTTTGGGCAGGAGGTCAATTGATATTACTGCCTTAGAATATGATACTTTTGCTCAAGAGTCCATCTTGGGCTTTTATTCGAGATACACTTCTGATAAGAGGCTGGTTCCGAGCGCAGCCGAAAACAAGTCTGAGTTTATTAATAGTATAATAAGTCTGGCGGCAGAGTCTAAAAGGGATTCAAATAAGGATGCAGATAAGGATACAAATAGGGACGCAGGCAAAGGCGCGGATGCAGGTAAGGACGCGAATGCCAATGCGGCTACTGATAAGGATGCAAATACCGGTGTAGATGCGGATAAGGGTGTGGCTACAGGCAAAGGCGCGGATGCAGATAAGGGAGCGAATGTGAGCACCGGTGGGGAAGTGGATGAGAAACCGGTGCTGATTGCTGTGGGCATTGATACCCTCCTGGCTATATCTGAGCATAGCGACCTTCTTGAGCCGCATGTCAGCTTTGTTGCGCCCACATTGGAGAGCCTGGAGATTGCAAACGACAAATTAAGGCTTGTAGAAGCAGCAGCTCAGGCAGGTATTCCATGTCCTGAAACTACTGTCCTGTCAGCTAATGAGACTATTGAGCACCTATCTGACAGAATAAGATACCCTGCTGTTATAAAGTATAGAAAAGGCGAGGCTTTGAAGTTGAAGCCGGCAAAACGCTATAAAATAGTCGAAAATCGTGAGGCTTTTATTGAGGCCTATTCACAAATGCATACTATGCAGGAGTTTCCTCTGGTCCAGGAATATATTCAAGGCGAAGGCTTCGGCGTATCAGCGGTCTTTGACAGGAATGGAGAGCCACTGGAGATTTTTTGTCATAAAAGACTTAGAGAGTATCCGGTTACCGGAGGCCCGAGCTGTTTCTGTGAGAGTATCTGGGATGACAGGCTTGTTGATTATGCAATCCGCCTTTTAAAGAAATTAAACTGGAGAGGGGTTGCTATGGTAGAGTTTAAGGGGGACCTGGATTCCGGAGCATATCTTATGGAAATAAACCCAAGGTTTTGGGGAAGCTTGCCCCTTTCAATTATTTCAGGCTGTGATATACCCTTTGCTATTTACCGGGCTGCCTCCGGCGAACTGCGAAATGAGGGCGGCTACAAGTGTGAATATAAGCTGGGAGCCCGCATGAGATTTTTGTTTCAGGACCTTTTGTCCCTGCCTGGTTATATGAGGATGAGGAAGGACAAACTGAAGTTTTTATTCCAGTTCATAGGTCAGCTCTTAGACCCGAGGATTAAGGATGGCGTACTTGAGCTGAAGGACCTGAAGCCATCTTTAGCTTATATAAGGCAGGCAATAAAAAAGTTGTAAACATAAGGAATAACACACGGAATAATACCCTATTCGGTTGCAGGAGGTTGGTTCTGTGAAATTTGATCTGCATATACATTCTGCCTTTTCACCTGATTCCCGAAGCAGTGTGGAGGATATAATAGGGAGAGCTTTACAGATGGGGCTACAGGGCATTTCGATTACCGATCACAATAGCTTTAAGGGCAGTGAAGAGGCTATGAAGGCAGGCCGGTCGGATATTATGATAATTCCTGGGGCAGAATACTCTACTGATATGGGTCATCTTCTGGTCTATTTTTTAAGAGAGGGGCTTGAAAGGCTTAATCTGCCAAAGGATACCGCAGGGCGTTATAGGTGGCGTGATATAGTATGGGCTGCTCGAGAGCAAGACGCCCTGGTTTTTATTGCCCACCCATTCAAAACGGCTATAGAGCGTGAACCAGAGCTATGGGATGAGCTGGATGGGATAGAGGTATACAACAGCCGTGCTGCTTTATGCAGAAACATTGAGGCTAATAATATGGCAGTGCAAGAGGCTATAAAGCGGAGCAAAGCCTTCTGTGCCGGAAGCGACGGGCATTGGACGGGGGAAATCGGAAATGCCTTCTGGGAATATAAGGGGTCAGAGAAAATTAAGGATGCGCTCAGGCTTGGACTTGGCCGTGTATGGGGTTCACCGACCTCACGGCTTTATGAACCCGCAAGCCAGATATTGAAAAGAATAAAGACCAGAGAAATCACTCATTTAGCCAGGCCGCTTGCTAAAATGGCCTATGCCTGTATAATGGAAAGCGGACGAATGGCGGGATTGGGTCGGAAGCCACTAAAGGGTTGGTTGGATATAAATATTCATAAAGAGGTGTAGCTGCTTTGTTTATTTATGATATGGCGCGAAAAGTCAACGCTTACAGGAAAATTCGCAAAAAGGCTGCGGCCGGGAGATTTCTGAGCCCTGTTCGAAGAATTGAAAGAACAGCCCCATTAAGCTCAGGGCGCTTTGTGGCAATGACATTTGATGACGGGCCATGTGCCGCTTTCCCGAACCCACCGGTAAGAGATCCTGCTGAACAGATAGGCCTTACAGCGGAGTTGCTGAACATGCTAAACAAGTATGGCGCAAAGGGCACTTTTGATGTTATTGGCACAACAGAGCAGAATTATCCGGATAAAGCGGGTGTTAAGGATGATTTCACCTGGAGCGGAGTCAGCTACGACCATTATCCCCAATTCGGGCAGGACAAGCTTGCAGGCGTTAAAAATCAACTTCAGCTCGCTAAAGACATTGTGTCGGGCGGTCACGAGCTGGCCAGTCACGGATACAGTCATATACTATTTGGCCCAATGAGGCTTGTTTATGGGAAAAGAGTTTGCTTTAAAAGCCTTAAGGAAGTAATTGACGATCTTGAAATGTTGGACAGCCTGGTTCTGAAGGAGACTGGCTTTAAAATACGTTTGTCCCGCCCGCCACATTACATTGATAAAATTCCTGATGGCCACACATCCTACGATGCGTACAGATACATGAACTATCAGTATCTTGCCGCAAGCTTTGACGCAGGCGGCTGGAAGCCCTCGAAGGGAAGCTATGAGCAGGATGTCAGGGAGATGACGGACTTAATTGAACGCGCCTTGATGGAAGATCCGGATATCTTGAATGGTCAGATCATATTTCAGAAGGACGGCTGCAATATGTCCCTGCAGACCCCTGTGGCAGGAGCCCTTGATGAGAGCCTCAGGCTGCTGACTGATGCAGGTTATAAGGTGGTTACTGCATCTGAGCTGATAGAGAGGTCACCTTTCGAGGACATAGATGATACAGACCCCTGTTTCGAGTCAGTGCGAAAGCTCGCATCGGCTGGTTTTGTGATAGGGTACAGAAACAATACCTTCCAGCCGGACAGGCTGATTACGGGGAAAGAGCTGGCAGTTATGATAACATCTCCGAAGGTTCTTTTGAACAGATATAGGGACCAGATTGATTTGAAATACCGGTCCGGCGCTTCTAAGGATTTCGATGCTGCCGGGATAAGGGTGGAAACAATATATCAGGCCGCTGTGGAAAATGCTCGTAAAGATAGCCGCCTGTCAAAGGTAATACAATGTCTTGAATCGGACAAGGCAGTTACATACAAGCAATTTGACAGCCTGGTCAACGCAATGGCAGAGGGAGCAAATGTCCATTGGGGTCCGGAAGAATTTAAGGATGTAGGAAAAGTACCGGCAAAGCCGGGATTGGTAAGGCGCAGAGATGTGGTCAAGGCACTGGCACAGCTTAATTTGGACAGTTGAGAGGGCTGGAAGCTTAAGCCCAGGAGCGATTAGAGCAGGAACGATAAGAACGAGAGTGATAAGAAAAGAACAATACAAACGATAAGAACAGCAGGAAAAGTAGGAACAGTAAGAGTAGTAAGAATGGCAAGAACAGCAAGAACAGCAAGAACAATAAGAACAGCAAGAACAGCAAGAACAATAAGAGCGGTAGGAAAGAAACAGAAGAAATACTTTGAGGATACCGAAGAGCTTGCATGCATAGTATGCGGCAATAACAAAAATAACGTGCAGTATGAAGTGGGCGAGATGATGTTCGGGACCGAGGAGAAATTTGACTATTTTCAGTGTTCGGAATGCTTGTGTCTGCAAATTGTAAAGGTGCCCGAAGACATTGACAGGTATTATCCCTCCAGCTATTATTCCTTTAATTCAGCGCCTGCGGTCGAAAAACTGAAGATGCTGCAGAGCAGATATCAGTTCAGCGGCAAGGGTCTTGCAGGAAGGCTGATTTCAAGGGTTATACCAGGCGGCAAAAGGCTTATCTATGATTTTCTGTGGAAGGAGCTATCCAGGGGCACCATATCATTTGAAAGCAGCATATTGGATGTTGGAACCGGAAATGGCGAATTACTGAACATGCTTGCCGGGCTCGGCTTTAAGAACCTTTATGGAATTGATCCCTATATTAGCGGAAATATTACCCGAAATAACGGCGTAAGGCTTTTGAAATCGCAGTTTACACAGATGGATGGCAAATATGATATCATCATGTTCAATCATTCCTTCGAGCATATTTATGAGCAGACTGAAACTGTTGAAGCCCTTTCTCAGCTGTTGACGGATAATGGGGTTTGTATTATCAGAATGCCCTTAGTATCTTCTTTTGCATGGGATCATTATGGTGTCAACTGGTGTCATATAGAGGCACCGAGACATTTTGTCCTTCATTCGGTCAAGAGCATGGAGATACTATGCAGGAAACATAACTTTGAAATCACGGATATTATCTGGGATTCAAGTGAAAGTCAATTTATCGGCAGTGAGAGGCATATCGCAGGTAAAGGCATGCTCCAATTTCCCTATTCGATAATCTATCGTCTTATTCACTTCAATAAGGTTAGGGGCTACAGAAAAAAAGCCAGAGAGCTCAACCGGCAAAAAAGAGGCGATCAGGCCTGTTTCATAATCAGACGGGACAAGAAGCTGTGAAGAACATATCTGCAAGTATCTGATTCGGAAGCAGGGCCATTTCAGTAATCATGTAGTTAGCGTGAAGTCGTGAAGAATTAGATAAAACACCCTCGCATATAAATAGAATGTGGTTATATGCAACATTGCGGGGGTGTTTTTTGTTGAGCAGGTTAAAGCTTTCTGCAACGTATTTTCTAATTATTTTGCTGGCACTATCTGTT
>JAAYBT010000225.1 GCA_012730015.1 Clostridiaceae bacterium | reverse complement strand
TTCATTTGCACCTCCAAAAAGCAAGTGTAAACTCTTAACTGGTACTTTTTTTATTATACCATAATTTATTATGGTATAATTGTGCATGTGCATTTTCGCGTCAGCGAAAAACTTGCACGCACCTAAATTCCGCCGGAGGCGTATAATAACCTCACGCTATGGAATAGTGAGGTTATTATACCATGAATTTAATAGGTTTGTAGAATTCAGGGGATATATTTGTATACTTGCATTTATTACACTTGCTAATAATACCTGCATAGCGTATAATAAAATCAGCTAAAGTGGCCAATGTAGCTAATGCACCTTAACCTAGTGCTACCGAAGCTACAATGCCAATACGGAGGTGCTTTATGATTGTCAGTGCTACCGATCTTAAGAATAATCTCGGGAAATACCTCAGAGCTTCTGCCACAGAGGACATCCTCATTACCAGCAATGGTAGAGAAGTAGCTCGATTAACCGGTATCGAGTCTGTGGGACAGGCTGTGGGTAGGCCTGTGATTCAGTTTGTGGAAAAACCCTCAGACAAATCCGTAGATGAGTCCGCAAGCTATTCCCAGTCCCAGCCTGCCTATGATGCCAATAAGGCTGCTTTTTATGAATCCTACCTGAGGGAGCAGGCCGAGGCCTTCGCGCAGTTCCCTCGTAAGGCTTCTTTTGAGGAATTCCAACAGCTTTCAGAAAGTAGTGATGAGCGGTATGAGTACATCGATGGAGAAATCTATATGATGGCTTCACCTAGAGCTACCCACCAGCAAATACTGGGAGAACTTCATGGTATATTCTACAACTGGTTTGCCGGAAAACAATGCAGGCCTATGCTGGCGCCCTTTGACATTACACTGAGGCGGTTTGAAAATGGTAAAAACAAGAGTGTTGTACAGCCTGACATTATGGTTATCTGCGATTTAGAGGAGAAGTTGAATGAAAGGGATTACTACGATGGCGTACCGTCGCTTGTGGTCGAGATTCTATCTGAGAGAACAAGAGGCAAGGATTCGGTTAAGAAATTGGATTTGTATATGTCCACCGGTATTCACGAGTATTGGATTGTGAATCCGCTCAGCAGTGAGGTGACTGTGTTTTTGTTTGAGAACAATGACCTAACAAAAAGCCTGACCTACAAAAAGGGCGAAAGAATTGCGTCCTTCATTTTTGAGGGACTGGAAGTCAATCTTGACAGCATCATGCCGGGGATATAATTAGCATAAACAGGAGGAGATTATGAAAATAACAATCATTTATGACACCAAGACAGGCAATACAAAAAGGATGGCGCAAGCCGTTGCTGAAGGCGCGGAGGGCTTCGAGGGCATAGAGGTGATTATGAAGCATATTGATGACGCATCCCCGGAGGATTTACTTTCTGAGGGTCTTGTTATTGGTTCTCCCACATACTGCGGCTTAATGACTTGGAAGCTTAAGAAACTTTTCGATGAAAGCGTGAAGACTGCATGGGGGAAGGTTGATGGACACATAGGGGCCGCTTTTTCTTCTTCAGGTGGACTTGGAGGCGGGAACGAAATCAGCCTCTGCAGCATTCTTACTTCACTGATGAATTATGGTTTTATAGTATTCGGACTGACCGAATATGCCGGCAGAGGAGTTACGGCGCATTATGGTGCTGTTGCTGTTGGCGATCCGGGGGAGTTGGAGGTCAAAGCATGCAGGAGGCTAGGGGAGAAAACTGCAGAATATGTCAGCAGAATGTTTGGCGGCAATAGAAAAGAAGAGTAATCTGGCCTTTAGCAGAGAGGATTTGGCTACGATTGGGTGAGAAAGCCCGAATTGACATATCAGTAAACAAATTGTATGATTAAATTACATTAGCAGGTACAGGGTCAGGCTTTGATGTCTCCTTGGCGATTATACGGCAGGAGGTACTAGACCTGCTCCTTTGTATCTTTAGGTGAGGTTAAATATGAAGGGCATTATATTGGCAGCTGGATATGCGACAAGGCTTTATCCCCTGACGAAGGATTTTCCAAAGGCCTTGCTCACTATAGGTGGTAGAGCTATCATGGACTATATTTGTGATGAGCTGGATACCATTGATGAAATTGATGAGATTTTAGTAGTCAGCAATCACAAGTTCATAGATCATTTCCTATCGTGGGTGCAAAAAAGATCAGGAGTGAAAAAGATAAAAATTGTCGATGATGGTTCTACAAGCGAAGAGAACCGGCTTGGAGCTATCGGAGATATTGTATATGTACTAGACAGTGAAAATGTACAGGAGGATGTTCTTATCATTGCTGGAGATAATTTTTTCACATACAGCCTGAAGGGCTTTTATGATTACTATAAGAAGGTAAGGAGCGATTGTATAGCTGTCTGCGAAATTGACAGCATTGAGGATTTGCGCAGGATGGGAGTTGTGCAGTTGGATCAGGAGGGCAGGGTCGCGGACTTTGTTGAAAAGCCGGAGAACCCGGCTTCCAACATTGCAGTATATGCTTCATATATTTATTGCAGGGACACTCTACCCTTGTTTCATACCTACCTGCAGGAAGGGAACAAGCCCGATGCACCCGGATATTTCCCAGCCTGGCTCTATAAGAGAAAAAGCATTTATGCCTATTCCTTTGAGGGAGAATGCTATGATATAGGCACCCATGAGTCATTAGCTGAGGTCCGCAGGCGATACGAAGCCGGATTATAAGGCGAAGTAGCTATAGGCGTTATTATAGCATATGTCTTCTACCATTTTCCCTAACTGGTCCATATCTCTTGGGGCTTCGCCGTTTTCTACCCATTTGCCCAGCAAATTACATAAAATTCTCCTAAAGTATTCGTGGCGGGTGTAGGACAGGAAGCTTCTGGAATCAGTGAGCATGCCGACAAAATTGCTGACAAGTCCCAGGCTGGCGAGGGCAGTAAGCTGCCTTTCCATGCCGTCCTTTTGATCGTTAAACCACCAGGCGGAGCCTAATTGAATTTTACCGCGCACGGGTCCCTTTTGGAAGCAACCCGCAATCGTTCCTAAAATCTCATTCTTTGATGGATTTAAGCTGTAAAGAATAGTTTTAGGGAGCTCATCGGTTACATCAAGCTTATCAAGGAAGCGGCAGAGCTCGGAAGCTGTATTCCAGTCGCCGATAGCATCGAAGCCGGTATCGGGCCCCAGCTTATTCATCATCCGGGTATTGTTGCTTCTCATCACGTCCATATGGAGCTGCATAGCCCATCCGAGACGCGCATACTGCCTTCCTAAGAAGAGCAAAATCTCTGTCCTATACAGGTTTACCTCGTGCTTAGTCAGAGCCTGGCCGGCTATAGCCTTATCGAAGGCCCTGGCAGGGCTCGTTTCGCCCCCTTCTATTTCAGGATCACAGTAGACGAAGGGATCGAGGCCGTGGTCTGATATGCGACAGCCTGTGCTGTGGAAGAATTCCAGCCTTTTCAAAAGAGCAGCTTTAACATCTTCGATTCCCTTAATAGTCACGCCTGAAGCCTTCGACAGCTTTTGCATATAGTCGACAAAGCCGGTTTTTTCAATGTTGATGGCTTTATCGGGTCTAAGGGCCGGAAGCACTTTAACATCGAAGGACTTGTCCCCGGCAAGGGCTATATGTGCAGAAAGGTCATCCACAGGATCATCTGTGGTGCACAGTGCTTTGACATTGGAGCGTTTTATAAGGCTTCTTGCCGTAAAATCCTTTGTTTTCAACTGCTCATTACATAAGTCCCATATTCTTTCAGCCGATTCGGGAGTAAGCAGCTCTTCAATGCCGAAATAACGGCGCAATTCCAGATGTGCCCACTGGTACAGGGGATTGCCAATGCATTGTGTAATAGTTTCTGCCCATTTGATAAACTTTTCCTTGTCATCTGCATCGCCTGTTATATAGCGTTCTTCTATCCCATTTGCGCGCATTGCACGCCATTTATAATGATCTCCGCCAAGCCACACCTCGGTGATGTTGCGATATTGCTTGTCTTCAGCGATTTCCGCGGCATTTAAGTGGCAATGATAGTCCAGAATTGGTGCCGCTTTGGCGAATTTGTGATAAAGCTCAACTGCCGTTTGATTCTCAAGCATAAAATCATCATTTAGAAAATTTGGATCCTTCATGTTAACACATACCTCCCATAGAATATATAAATATATAAGCCAAAACCCTTATACCGGTTCGTAATCTAGCTCATTTGACAATCCCCAGCGAATTCATGTGCCTTTTGAGGTGCTCGTCTACGGTAGCGTCATACTGGGATTCATGTTCATAGAGGAACTTGTACAGCTCGTCTTTAAAGGTATATGAGCCATCACTGTTTTTTGCCGTTAGAAGAAGGCCATAGGTGATATGCAAAACCTGTCGAGATGGTTCCTCTTCGAGGAAAGTTGGCAACTGCGAGTCGGCTACCTTATTTACATCGGGTATCTTTGTAATATCTGCGCTAATGCTATAGTAGCTCCTCGCCTCATCCAGGTGCTCCAGGGCGTAGCTGAAAATCCTCCTGAAGAAGCTGGGTTCATAGCGGGAAACCACACGAAGAGCCTCCAACCAGTGAGTTCCGGCAGTTTTAAGATGGTAGATGCCTTCTGCATATTTCCCTATATATGGGAAAATGGAGAATTTATCGCTTCCGGAATGAACACTGATTCTGTAGCCAAGCTTTCTTGCTATCTTCAAATGTACCTGCAGTGTTTTGTCGAATTCAACAGCAGAGCCTATGTAATCAATGCCCTTTTCAAACCTGCCACAGAATCTGGGAGCCATACTGTCAAACACTACATTTGCATCTAAAAGCTCCGCGGCTACAAAGAAATGATCCTCAGGAGACGTCTCAGTCAAGGTCTCGTCGATGGAGATTTCAAAGTCCGGCTTATCTGACATTGGCTCAATCAGCTCTCTATATATGTCAACCATAAACTGTATTGCTTCATGGTAGAGGAGAACTCTTTTATAGAAGCCCCCAGAGGAAAATTGCACGATAGTACTATCGTCAAGAGGTATGGCCTTATTGAGATACTTGGCTTCGTAGTGTGAACGTACATCTGCTGATAAGGCTTGATACTGCCTTTCTATCTCCTCCGGGCTGAAGGATAGAACGCTGTTTTTTATGTGATCGGAGCAGTCGAGAGTGATGCGCGTATATCCGCATCTCAAGGCATATGATATCTCTTGTCTTGTTTTGAGGTGATCGCCATCAGCGCCATAGCCCTTTGTGTAGCCCTCCTGGAAAACCCCCCAGGCAGCGGCAGCCAAAACCTCTTCATAGGTGCGCCCCGTGAGATTCAGTTCGCGTATGGATTGCTGCGCTAGAACGGGAAAAACATCATAGCCCCTAATAGCACTAAGGTGGCCCGGAGCTGCCAGGCCGAGCCTGTCGCCCAAGCCTATGCTCAAGGTGCGTCCTTTTTGTGTTTGCGGCCTTGTGAATGGAAAGGCCGCAAAAAGCGCCCTGCTATTGGCAACATCTAGTGGACATACCTTTGCTCCACCTGGGATCGTACTTATTTCAGATCCGACAAAAGAGCTTGTTGAAGGATTGTCACCAATGATAATTAAAGCCTTTTGCCCGTCATGTCTGGCTATAAATATGAGAGCATCCTGTAACCTGTGGATGGAGTTCGGGTAAACCTGATAGGTGTCAAAACCATCACAGGCGCATTTTTTAAGGCCTTCGGTATCCAAGCCACCGTTGTCATTGAGAAGTCTTTGCCATCCTGTCATAATTATACCCTCCGTAATTCTTGTTTTTATAAGCAATTATATTATATATCAAAAAGTGTTATATAATTTGTTTTTCTTGCTTAATTATATGCAAAAATTGCCGTTGGGTGCCCCTTTATTCCTTGCCAAATATACTGTCAAGCACTCTTTTTAGGAATGGCTTGCGCTTGGATGTGTTCTTTTCCTGACTGTGCAGGTCCCGAGGCTGATTCTGCGTGTTCTGAGACTGAGAACGGGGATTCCGAGTCTGAGACCGCAAATTGTCTGTGCGGGATCTTTGCTGCGACCCACTTGTATTTCTGGAATGTGTAGACGAGGAAGCTGCTTGTTGGGATGTGCGTCCAGCCCGCTGTTGCTTAGTCCCGGTACGCTGGGGAGCAGCTCCAACCCGCTGGTAGGCAGATTCAGAACGCTGGAATGCGGTTCCTGCATACTGCCCGGCAGCTCCAGAACGTTCAGGTGTGGTTCTGGTACGCTGAGCTATACGTCCGACATTTGTAGGGGCCTGATTCGCCCGATTTGCTTTATTCCTATCTGCCTTAGTTCGATTAGTAGAAGGTGCGGTAGAGGTAGATAAGAACCGTGTACCAGATTCCCCGGACTTTCTGGGAGCATTCGCTGCACTGGTTTTTTCTGTGGTTCTCCTGCCGGCTTGATGCCTGTCCGAACGACCTCCTCTACGTTTATCGCTGCGCTTGTCGTCCCGGGCGTAACTCTTTTGTGATGGCGCTCTTTCCAATGTGTTTGCTTTAATCCACTCTTCAGCACCGGCCCGTAGTTCAGCATCATTGACCTCCTTAGGCAAATCCCCTTCGGCTATCATGGTGCCTATATGCTCTTCTATTTCATAGAGGCTTATAATATCTTCTGTCGTTACCAAAGATATTGCGCGCCCTATTTTTCCTGCCCTTCCGGTTCGCCCAATCCTATGCACATAGCTATCCTTCTCAACAGGGACATCATAGTTAATTACCAGTGATAGACCGTCAACATCTATGCCGCGAGCAGCTACATCGGTAGCAACAAGTATGTGGAATTTCTTCTGTTTGAACTGCTGCATCGTTTTCATGCGCTTATTCTGGGGAATATCACCGTGCAGCGCTTGCGAGGAATAGCCCTTACGAGTCAAAAAGTTTTGGACTCTGTCGACAGCTATCCTGGTATTACAAAAAATCATGCAGCTTTCTGGCTGCTCTGTAAGGAGCAATCTGTTCAGCTGCGTACTCTTATCCCTGCTACCCACTCTGTAGTATACCTGCTCAATAGCGTCAACTGTCATAGTCTCGGACTCTATCTCGATGGCGACAGGGTCTTTCATGTGATTACTGCAAATTCTGCGTATTTCGTCAGGTATGGTTGCTGAGAAAAGGAGGGTTATCCTGTCCTTTGGTAAGGTCCTGATGATTTGAACCACCTGATCATAGAAACCCATATCCAACATTCTGTCGGCTTCATCCAGTATTAGAAAACGAATGCTTCTCGTCTTTAGATTTTTTTGGCGTATGTGGTCAAAAAGCCTGCCGGGCGTCCCGGTAACAATAGAAACCCCCTTGGTAAGGGCCTGAATCTCAATATTCATACTGTGCTGTCCATATACCGCCGCTGTTTTATGGTCAAGGTATTTGGACATTTGCTTCAGATCGTTGTCCACCTGGACCGCAAGCTCTCGAGTAGGCTCGAGAATAAGGGCCTGGGGCTCGACTGCATCCGAATCTGTCATTTGAAGTATAGGAAGGCCAAAGACGGCAGTTTTGCCGCTGCCTGTTTTCGACATGACAATTAGATCTTCTTTTTTCAGGATATGGGGGATAGCCCTTCGCTGAACCTCGGTTGGTGCTTCAAAGCCCATATCATCAAGTGCTTTCAAAATAGGGGGTATAATGCCTAAATCAGTAAAAGTCTCTTTAATGCTCTCTCTCATTTTTCTCTTCTTTCATGTTAATTTTTTCCGACATTGAAGCTTTCCACAATGCCACCTTAAGTCGCTTCCTGTCTGATTGTTTTCTCTATTATATCATGAATTCGAAGAATTCAGGATATAATTACGCATCGCCTTTTTGCCGGTACAATTCGAGGGCTAATTATGTAATGTATTTGTCTGCAATGTAATTGACGCTGCGCTTGGATTATGCTATTGTGATAAAGGAAAATATTTGACTCTTATCGATGAATTTTATCATACTAACTATATAAACCTAGGAGCGTAAAGGTGAACAGAATCGGATTTGATAATAAGAAATACCTTCAGCTGCAATCGCAAAAAATTATTGATCGGATATCATTTTTTGGTGGAAAGCTTTATTTGGAGTTTGGTGGAAAGCTTTTCGATGATTACCACGCCTCAAGGGTTCTGCCCGGGTTCGAGCCGGACATCAAGGTAAAAATGCTTCTTGAGTTGAAGGATCAGGCAGAAGTCGTCATAATTATTAATGCAGATGATATTGAAAAGAATAAACGCCGAGGCGACCTTGGCATTACATATGATTTAGACGTACTGCGTCTAATTGATGCTTTCCGCGAAATAGGTCTATATGTGGGGAGCGTTGTCATCACCCAATATACCTCACAGGCTACAGCCGATGCGTTTCAGATGCGCCTGGAGAATTTGGGGATGAAGGTATACAGGCATTATCTCATTCCGGACTATCCTTCTAACATACCATTTATAGTAAGCGATGAGGGCTATGGCAAAAATGACTATATTGAAACAACACGTTCTCTGGTTATAGTTACTGCTCCTGGGCCGGGAAGTGGTAAAATGGCTACATGCCTCTCTCAGCTTTATCATGAGCAGAAACGTGGCATAAAAGCCGGATATGCCAAATTTGAGACCTTTCCCATATGGAATCTTCCCCTGAAGCATCCGGTCAATCTTGCATATGAGTCAGCTACAACGGATTTGAATGATGTCATTATGATAGATCATTTCCATCTTGAGGCGTACGGTACAACCGCTGTCAACTACAGTAGAGATATTGAGATATTTCCAGTGTTGAAAGCCATTTTCGAGAAGATTTCTGGTGAATCGCCCTATAAAAGCCCTACGGATATGGGTGTAAATATGGCGGGCTTCTGTATCACTGATGATGATGTAGTATGCAGAGCATCGGAGCAGGAGATTATCCGCAGATATTACAATACCCGCTGTTCGCAAAGGCAGGGCATGGCTGACAAGGCGGAGGTTTACCGACTGGAGCTTCTAATGAATCAACTGAATATATCTCCCAAGCAAAGACCCGTTGTGGATGCTGCACTGGAACGCTCCAAAGCCACGGAAGGTCCTGCGGTTGCTATTGAGTTAAACGATGGACGCATTGTCACTGGAAAAACAACGCCTCTGTTGGGTGCCTCGGCTGCCTTGGTATTGAACGCATTGAAGGTGTTGGGTGGTATCCATCACGATATACATTTGATTTCACCGATTATCATTGAGCCTATTCAGGTTTTGAAGGTCAAGCATATGGGCAATCGCAATCCACGTCTGCATACCGACGAGATTTTGATAGCTTTGTCCATTTGCGCCGCAACTAATCCCACTGCAGCGCTTGCAATGGAGCAGCTCTCAAAGCTGCGGGACTGTGAGGCTCACTCCACGGTCATCCTGTCCCGGGTCGATGAAAATGTCTTTCACAAGCTGGGAATCAACATCACCTGTGAGCCGCAATACCAGACCAAAAAGCTATATCACAAATAGGATGTTTTGCTATGACCTGGTAACTATCACTATAGCCCATACGACAGGGAAATATCACTATAGTCCATACGACATGCAACTATCAATATTATCCATAGGACTAAGAAGGAAGACAGAGAACTGTCCCCCGTCATAATAGAACCGTCCCCTGTCATGGCCGTCCCCCTTTTCAATACTATTCCGGGTTTATATCGCCGCGTGTTTTAAGGTCAGACACGATTTTGTCGAACATGTCCTTGTCTATTTTGAATTTCAAGCGATACACAATGTAACCGGCTGCTATTATTAGAAGAGGCAGTATGAGCATTGCCAGCTTCATAATGAGTAGTCCCGTGTCCGTCACGTCGTCGGGAGTGGCTGCTGAATTTATGCCTGAAATGATGAGAGTAGCTCCAACGATTCCGTTTGCGATTGCACCGCCAATCTTATTGATAAAGGGTTGCACCGAAAAGGTAATACTTTCATTACGTCGGCCGAGCTTCCATTGGCCGTATTCCACAGTGTCAGCAAGGAACATGAGCATCAGAAGCTGTATGAATGCCTGCCCTATAAAGAGCAGAACGCCTGCGATTCCAATGTATATCATATTCATGGGGGCAAAAAAGAAAACTATATAACCCAGCACCACTAAAACGGTTGAAAATCCGTAGAGCTGCTTGCGGTTATATCGCTTGGAGAAAAGTGGGAAGCAGGCCAGCGCTAGAAGCTGGGATACACCTAATATGCCTGCGAAGACCGAGTACATGCCTTCGTTTTTAAAGGCATACTTAAAGAAATATACCCCGAAGCTTGTGGTAGTACAGTAGCCTATCATGAATAAAGCCATGGAAATGGCGGTGAATAGAAGCTGATCGTTTTTGAAAATTACAGAAAACATCTCTTTGAGACTGGTGTGCTCCTCCTTTTTGTAAAGGCTGCGATTCTCCTTTACGCCGAAGAGGGTGAAGCATAAAAACGCCCATGTAAGTAGTACAACTGCTACAGCAAAGATGAACCAGGCCTTTTTGTCTCCGCCAAGGGCGTTCGTGATGGGGAGTATTCCAACAACGACTATGTACATTCCTACGTTAGCACAAATCCTTGCAAAGGAGCCTGTCTTTTCCCGTTCCTTTTGGTCGAGGGTAAGGGAGGGGAGCATGGACCAGTATGAGATATCATTGGCACCGTAAATAAAATCCCACAGCAGATAGATGATTGTGAAGGAAACGATGTAAGCTGCTCCTCTTAATCCTAGATCTGTAAAGATAAGCACGGTCAGTAAACCCCCGAACAAGCCGCCTAAAGCTATCCAGGGCTTAAACTTACCAAAGCGGGTGTTTGTGTTGTCTACCAGATAACCCATGAAGGGGTCATTTACGGCGTCAAATACCCGCAAGATGGTGAGTATGCCGGTCATCCACCACATAGTGGAGTCCGGTAGATCCAGAATCTCCGTAAGGTAAACCATCAGATATAAGCTTACGAGAGAATAGAGCATGTCTCTGCCGACTGTGCCCAGACCAAAAAAGTAACGATTGCGCTTCATTGCAGTTTTCATTAAGCTGACCTCCCTAGTTTTCACAATTTTCATTATGTCGAATACTAACAGTAAGCATTTTCCATATGAATACACTTATCCTTCTGTTTTATGGAGTCCTTTCTAAGAGATACAAATTAGAGCCAAAATCACCCAAAAGCCGTGTCCTGTCATTGTACCAGCTACCCATGAACTGGTTGTTGAGCCTGATTCCGGCTATGAACATATCACCATAGCCATTGTAGACTTCCACACAGTCAGTAAGGCAGTAATATCTATTTACAGTGCGCATTAATATCCCATCCGGGTTTGGTGCGATGGGAAGGACATGCTTGATTAGCTCGCCGAACTGCTTTATAAAGAGGCTTTGGGGACGAGTGCTCAAGGAATACCGGGTATTGGGCTCCAATCCGGTCAGGGGCAGAAAATCATAGCCCTCGCTTGCAGCGGATAAGATCTGAAAAAATCCCGCCAGAGATTTGCTTGCGTCAGGCTTATCAACGCATTGCCAATGAACCTTGTTATCTTTTTGCCCCGGCAGCCTGTAAAAACGACCGAATTGAAAGGTCTTCCTGTGCTTCTTGTAAAAAGCGATTTGGCTTTTGATTTCACTTTTCTGCACCGACGAAAGGTATTTCAAATCCAACTCATAGCCCAGGCAGCCAAAAGAGGCAGTATTGAATCGAGTCGACAGTGGACTGTCTCGAAGTGTCTGCTGATGTGGGGCGCTGGAAACATGAGCTCCTATGGTGGACAGGGGATAGAGGTAGGACAGGCCACCCTGAATCTTCAGCCGTTCTATGGGGTCTGTATTGTCCGAAGCCCAGATTTGGGGGGAGAAGCAGAGCATTCCCAGATCGAAACGATTACCGCCGCTGGAGCAGGTCTCCAAAAGTATATGGGGCCTGGGTGTAAATATCCTGTCTAGAACATCATATAGGCCAAGAATGTAGCGGTGAAAGAACTCCCCCTGATTGCGAAGGTGTGGGGAAAATGCATCGCTGATGTGGCGGTTCATGTCCCATTTCACATAGGAGATGTCGGACTCGTCCAGAATACCACTCACCGAGGACACTATATAGTCGCGAACCTCAGCATTGCAAAGATCTAGCACAAGCTGGTTGCGCCCCAGTGTTGGCTCCCTGTTAGGAATCTGTACTGCATATTCGGGATGAGCTCGAAAAAGCTCGCTGTCAGGGTTGACCATTTCCGGCTCAAACCACAAGCCAAAGTCCATCCCCAGCCTTTTAATCCTTTTAGCAAAGTGGGCTAGCCCTCGGGGCAATTTTCTCTTGTTGACTGTATAATCACCAAGGCCTGCATTATCGCTGTCACGACTGCCAAACCAGCCGTCATCCAGCACAAAGAGCTCCACACCCAGGCGCTTGGCTCTGCGGGCTAAGCGCAGCAGCTTGCCCTGGGTGAATTTAAAAAAATGGGCTTCCCAGTTGTTTAATAGAACAGGACGCACCTTGTTTTTCCAGTCGCCCCTGACAATATGATTATTGATGAAATCGTGAAAATTATTGCTCATGCCGTTGTAACCGTCTGAGCTAAAGGTCATTATTGCTTCGGGAGTTTGGAAGCGTTCGCCTTCGTTCAGCGTCCATTCGAAGCAATGAGGATTTATACCCAGCTGTACACGAACGAGCTGATGATTGCTCAGCTCTACTGCGCCATAATGGTTGCCGCTGTATACCAGATTGAAGCCATACACATAGCCATGCTGCTCTGTTGCATTCCGCTCAGCCAGAAGAAAGCCTGGATTGTGACGGTTGCTGCTAGCGCCGGTGGTAGAGGAGTTGACATAGATGCCGTATTCCAGCATACGATCGTGGCGATGAGCTTCCTTAATCCAACCGCCGTCAAATGTGACCATACGAAAGCTTCGGTTTGGAAGGTCCACCATCATGCTCATTAGGCGTCTTATTACCAGTGGATTTGGGTTAAAGTTTTCCAATACTGCGCGTCGTGTTATGACATTGACATTTTCATAAACAGTATAATAGACAGTCAGCACTGCGCTGCTTGCCTTGTCCTCAGCCTTCAGCTCCAAGGTCTGGCAGGCTTCCTCATCTCCGTATGCGGTGGGGAGGTCCTCCATTGGTAAATAGCCGGAAAATATTCGATGAGAACGGTAGATAAAATCACAGGAGAAGGTGCCATCGGGCATTTTCAGCTCTGCAGGGGAGTGGCGGTAATCTCCATGTCCTATGCCTGACCACTCAAGACACAGATTGTCCAGGCAGTAGTTTGGATCGGATGAATCGTAGCATACACTGCTACCAATTGCAGCAGTTCGCTTTAGCGCCAGCCCTTCCGGATCCTGCTCCCTTAACCTGGGGCCGTAATGGATGTGCTCTAAATGCCCAAAGGGTGTTAGGCGAAACCAGTAGCTGGTGCTATTTGTTGTCAGGCGAAAAAGGCCGTCCTTATAGTCAATCATGCGATGGCCCCCCTTTCAGGATAAGAGCTTCATAGGGCTGCAAGAGACCGTCAAAGACCTTTCTATGATAGTTTGATTTAATTATCCTGCCGTCATTTTTGACGACTGCACTTGTATTTCCGACATTATTTCTGTCGTCTTCAATCAGGCCGCGGGGTATCTTGCGGGTACGGCCCGAAAAGTTCAGAGCTATCAGCAGGCTTTGACCGTCTAATTCTCTCTCATATATGAAAAGCTGCTTTTTTATTACAAGGGGCTTAAAGCTGCCATGCTTTAAAATATCACTGTTGGCACGCAGAGCGATCATGGATTTGTAGAAGCTGCGTATTGAGCCGGGCTCTTTCATTTGCGATGCCATATTGATATGAGTGTAGTTTCGATTTATGCCCAGCCAGGGCACACCTGTAGTAAAACCGGCATTGGGACTGTCGTTCCATTGCACCGGTGTTCTGGCATTATCCCTTGAGCTTGCCCTTATCATCCTCCAGCGAATGCCGGCCGGTATAAGGAGCTTCTTTGCCAAACGGTAAATATTGTGAGACTCAACATCCTGTATCTGGTCCATGCCTGTAAAATCAAAGTTTGTCATGCCGATTTCCTGCCCCTGAAACATAAAAGGCGTACCTCGCAGAGTCAGGAGCAGTATGCAAAGCAGCTTGGCCGATTCCGCCCAATAATGGCTGTCATTCCCGAAGCGTGATACACTCCTGGGCTGGTCGTGGTTTTCAAGATAGTTGGCATTCCAGTCAAGAGCCCCCTGCCACCTGGCGATAGCTTCGGCAAGACGTCCTGCGTGAAATCTGCGTTTAAACCACTTCACATAGAACTGGTCTGTTTCCATGTGCTCAAAGGAAAAGATCATATTTAGCTCTCGGCGACCTTCATCGCAAAGCTCTTTCCCGCTTTGCGGTGTTACAAAGACTGTTTCACCCACTGTAAAGCAGTCATAGTGATCGAGTACCTCTCGCCTGAGTGTGCGAAGGATTTCATGAGTGCCCTCCTGGGACAGATAATGCTCGATGCCTGTTAGTGCAAGCCTTTTGACGCCATCGTCCAGGCTAGTCTTATATAGGATGTTGATTACATCACAGCGGAAGCCTGCTATACCCTTATCAAGCCAAAAGCGCATAATGCTTTTAATCTCCTCTAGCACCTTTGGATTGTGCCAGTTGAGGTCAGGCTGCTTTTTTGCAAACAGGTGTAGATAATATTCTCCGCTTTTCTCATCATATTCCCAGCAATCCTCGCCAAAAAAGCTTGTCCAGTTATTTGGAGGATACTTAGACACCTCTCTGGACGATGATGAGCCCAGTGGTGAAGAGATAGCCTCTTTTGACCTCTTTGAGTTTCCTTGCTTGCCGGGCCTCCAGATGTAATAATCGCGGTAGGGACTGCTTTTGTCACGGCTTTGTTGAAACCAGGGATGCTCATCGGAGGTGTGGTTGATGACCAGATCCATAATAATCTTTATGTCCCGCTTTTCCGCCTCCGATATCAATAGCTCCATATCGGACATGGTGCCGTATTCGGGGTGAATGCCCCGGTAATCACTGATGTCGTAGCCATTGTCTGCATTGGGTGAGGGATAAACCGGACTCAGCCATATAATGCCGACTCCCAGCTCCTTCAACTCGTCCAGATGCATAAGGATACCCGGAATATCGCCGATACCATCACCATTGGTATCCTGAAAGCTGCGGGGATAAATTTGGTAGATTAACCTTTCCTGCCACCATTTTGCCATACGCAAGCACCTCATTCACATATAGTTTAATTCATTTTCATTCCAGCCGCAAGAAGCCTTTGGCCTACCAATAGCATAGAGTGTATCCATTCTGCAAATTATCATAGACAATTCAGTGAGGTCTTGAACAACATTATATCACCTCCATAGGGTTATTGAAACATAGGATGGAGGGTATTCAATGAGCATTTGATAAAACTTTAGAAGCCCATAAGGTTGCTATTTCCGTCAATTCATAGTATGATTATTCCGTAATACTATGGCGTATAAATAGTGTTATCAAATGCTCCTAAGACCTCTGCCTCTGTAGGCGGAGATATAAACAGATTCACACTTCAGTGGTGGGTTCAATCCCCCTCTAAAGGGGCGTTTGATAAAATGCTCGCGGCGCGATACACACAAAATGCGTAGGGAAGGCGCTAAAGCGCCCGCAGCGTATTTTGCTTTACAAAAACGCGGTTTGGCGTACAATTCGCGCAAGCGCTCATTGAAATAATAATGGAGGTGTCTGATATTAGGAAAAGAGAACCGTTGATGAATGAGGGAATCAAAGATAAGGAAGTACGTCTTATTGACGAAGATGGATCCATGATTGGTATTGTGCCCTTAGAGGAGGCCCAGAGGCTGGCGGAGGCTAAGGACCTCGATCTGGTGGTTATAGCATCGAATGCTACGCCAACCGTTTGTAAAATCACCGATTACAGCAAGAATGAATTTGAACGGTCGAAAAGAGAGAAGGAAGCGAAGAAGAAGCAGAAGCAGGTGTCTCTCAAGGAAGTGAGATTGTCTGCAACGATCGAAGAACATGATTTCGAATTCAAGATGAAAAATGCCTGCAAATTCTTACAAAGTGGGAGCAAGGTAAAGGTAAGCATCAGATTTAAGGGCAGAGAAATGAGATACACGACTATAGGCCAGGAAGTGCTTGATAAATTTGCGCAGGCAGTTAAGGAAGTTGGAACTGTAGAAAAACAGCCTAAGCTTGAAGGAAGAAGCATGACAATGATATTGGTCCCCGTGCCGGCTACTAAATAGAATCTTATTTTTTGTTTAATATATAAGAAAATAAGACTCCGTCGGTAAGCTTTTATAAGCTTACATAATGACTGGAGTCTTTTTTGATTAGGTTACCTAGGGCTTATAAGTTTACATTGCTCATCAGGAGGCAAAGGCTTCACATAGCTAGCCAAGTTACGTATGCTTCAATCAGCCCATGCCGTATTCTTCCTTGAGCCTTTCAATATGAATGTAGTGCTGTAGATTTTGCAGCTTTGAAGCAGCTGCCTTATCAAGCGCAACGGTTACTCCACCGGCATATAATTGTATTGCCGAGGAGGTTATCTGCGAGGTAACAGGGCCTTCAATGCATTTTGCGACCACATCGGCCTTATTCACGCCACTTGCAATCATAAGTATGTTCTTCGAATCAAGAATTGTCCCGATCCCCATTGTAATTGCAAAATGAGGCATCTTATCTCTTTCAACACCCGCCTTTTTATAGAAGCTTTCGTAGTTGTCACTGAGGGTTTGTGGCGACAAAGCCTGGATGCTTGTTCTGGATGCTAAAGATGAACCCGGCTCATTAAAACCCCAGTGTCCATCGCCGCCTATGCCAACCAGCTGTAAATCAATGCCCCCGGCTCTTTTGATTTCCTCCTCGTACCAGCTGCAGAAGCCGGTAGGATCCTTCGTCAGCCCATCGGGGATATGGATATTTTCCTTCTTAACATTTATATGGCTGAATAGCTCTTCATGCATGAACCTTGCATAGCTTTGGTCAACCTCGTAGGGCACATCCAGGTTGATTCCCACGCCGATATACTCATCAAGATTGAAGGCTACGACCTTCGAAAAGTCAAGTCCCTCCCTGTGCATTTTAATAAGCCGCCTGTATGTACCTATTGGAGTGCTGCCGGTTGCCAGTCCAAGCACACAGTAAGGCTTATTCCTAACAAAGCGACCTATAACGCCCGCCGCATATTCGCTCATTTCTTCATAATTTTCCCTAACAATTATATCCATAAATGCCTCCCAAATCTAGATTCCTCATTTTCCTATTATACATTTTCTACATATCCCAATTCAATATTTATTACTATATTTTATTGTTACTCGGCTTATATTTAGTTAACCATTTCCTGGAGCGGAAGCGAATAACAAAAAAGCTTGATCGACAAATCCAGTCCAGTATCATAGATATCCAAACGCCGATCGCACCCCATCCCATTTGCAGGCCTAATATGTAGCTGGAAAATACTCGAAAAACCCACATGGAGGCGATGGATACAACCATGGTATATCTAACATCATTCGCGGCACGAAGTGAGTTTGGCAGTGTAAAGGATACCGGCCAGAGTAATATGGCGCATCCGCTGTGAATTATCACCAGTATGGCTGCATAACGAAGCGTTTCTTCCGAAAGGTTATAGATGCGCAGCAACAGTGGTAATGAGACAATTATAAACAGATTAATTGCGGCGGTTAACACATAGGTGATCTTCATAAGCTTCCTGGTGTAGTACTTTGCGCCCTCAAAATCCTGTGCGCCTATACAATGTCCCACCACAGTAATCATTGCAAGGCTCACGGCCTGTCCTGGAAGGTTGCCAAATGCCCCCAGATTGTGAGCCACAGCTGTTGCTGCAATCTGCATTGTGCCAAAAAGCGCAATGATGCTGGTAACCATCACCCGACCCAACTGAAATACGCTATTTTCCAAGCCGCTGGGGATGCCAATAAACAATATTTTTCGAATAATTCCAAAGTCCGGTTTAAAGTTTCTGGGCATTATGTGTACTATTCTGCGGGGATCCCTTAAGAGAGCAAGTAGAATTAGCGCACCTACTGCTCTTGATATCAGGGTAGGGATTGCAACTCCCTCAACACCCATGTGGAGCCCATAGATACATATTGCATTGCCGGCTATGTTTATGATATTTGTAATAAGCGAAGCGAACATGGACACTCGAGAATTTCCCATTGCCCGAAATAGTGCTGCACCTGCGTTATATAGTGAAAGGAAGGGAAAGGACAATGCTGTAATCCCGAAATAAATCATTGAACCTTTCATTACGGCGTCATCTATACTTCCAAACAGCAAACGAAGCATCTGAGAGCGCATTGTAAGTGAAAGAATCATAATGACGACCGATATCAAAAAGGTAACAAGCAGTAGCTGATTTGCAGAAAGGCGAGCCTTGTCATAATGCTTTGAGCCTATAAACTGACTAGCAACAACTGCACCTCCTGTAGACAGCGCAGCAAAGACTTGAATCAAAATAACACTTATCATATCCACAAGTGATACGCCTGATACGGCGGCCTCACCTACGGCAGAGACCATCATAGTATCGGCTATGCCTACCGACACTGCTAATGCCTGCTCGATAATCAGTGGAACTATAAGCCTTTTTAGTTCGGCATTCGTAAATTCTATTCTAGATTCCATTCCTATAGTATATAGCACAAAGAATTCAACTGCAAATGGTGAATGAGACAAGAAAATCACAAAATCCACTAAAGGTTGACAATGATTGGTTCATGCCCCGTATACTGTAGGAATTTTTCAAATATGTCCGCTGTTCTAATCTTAAGGCTTGATGTGTTAATGCAGGGATGGCAGCCGATATATACAGCCTCGGCAATCTGTGAGTCAATAAGCAAATGAACTTTCCGATCCCTATCATACATCAGCCCAAAAATGCTTACAGAACCGGGTGTAACGTTCAAGTATTCTTCCATATACTCAGCTTCTGCAAAGGAAAGCCTGGAAGTGCCAATCTGCTTTGAAACATCCTTTGTGATAAATCTCTTCTGGCCCGGCATCACCAAAAGGTAGAATTCTGTCTTTGACTGATTTCGAAGGAATAAATTCTTGCAGATTTCAACTCCCAAATTCTTCTCTATATCTATACAGTCCTCAACCGTAGCTGCAGCCGAATGATCTATTCCTGTGTATGGGATCCCCAGTCTGTCCAGCAAGTCATAGGTAGCTCTTTCTTTTTCCAATCGGTTGCCGCTGGCTGGTTTTAAATAATATAATGGTATGCTTTCATTTGTTGTGCTCATTTTATTCTTCCTTTCCCTGATAAGACTGTTCCCTTGCATTCTTCCATTCTACCACAAGAATTTACAGAAGATAAGCAAAGGAACGGACAAACAGTCCGCTCCTTTGTGAGTTCATGCTATTATATAAATGATTAACCCTTATCCAGCCAATTACTCAGTGCTTTCTTCCTTTTGATCGACCTTTTTCTTTTCGCCTATGCTAAGAAGAAGATTTAGAAGAATTCCGAAAATTGCGGCGCCTGCTATACAGGGCACTTCAATACCAAAGAAGGGTATGTTGCCGCCGAAGGCGTATTGTCCGCCGATGCCTATTACCATAATGGAGGCAATGACAGCGATATTCTTTGCGCTGAACATGTCGACCTTCTTATCAATCATGATAGCTGCGCCCTGGGCTGCAATGGCGCCAAACAGGTAAATCTCCAGCCCTCCGATGACTGCTAGTGGAATGCCATATATAGCTTGAACCAGTGGGGTAAAGAAGGATATTACCATTGCGATGATTGCTGCTACAAAGAGTACCGGTACCGAGAATACCTTAGTTATGGCCATAGTGCTGATGTTTTCTCCGTAGTTTGTTCCGGCAGGACCGCCGATAGCACCGGAAATCATGTCGCATAAGCCATCGCCGATAAGATTGATATCAAGCTTTTCGATTAGGTTATATTTCTTAGCTGAGTTTTTCTTTTTTGCCAGATCATTAACATAGATGTCAAGCTGGTACATGTGAGCGGTGGATTCAGGGATTGTTGCAATTGCTATGGGCATGATTGCAAAAACGGCGGCAAGCGAAGGCTTTGGTAAAGAAAATGCCGGGATTGCAATCGGGCCTGCTGACCACAAAGAAGCATCCAGGGCCTCCTGAGGGATTGCTCTGAAAATATTCATATCCGGACCGCCGAAAGCGTACATAAGACCTGCTACGGCGCATCCCACTGCAGCGCCAAGCAATAGTGGCAGCTGACCAAGAAATCCCTTAAGATATCTGGAAAATAGGATAGTCGATAGAAGTGTTGCCAGTGAGACAATCCAGATCCAGTCACTGTTGGCTACAGTTGCAGCTGCTCCTTCTGCCAAAGCCTTGGGAGCTGCATCGCCTAAAGCATTGCCTGCAAGGGTAAGACCGATAATCATGGCAATAGACCCTGTAATGGAGGCAGGCAGTATCTTTTCAACTGATTTGGTGCCGAATGCTCTTACCAGTAATCCTGCAGCAATGGAAATCAAGCCGGACATGATGATACCGAATTGAGCATAGGAAATAGCTTCCGGAGGTAAAACGCTTGTTGCTCCGTTCTTCCATGCCTCAAGCTTAGGGAGAGTCTCCGGGCTGACCAGAGATTGAATTGCATTACCTGTCATTAAGCCTGAAATGGCAGTAAGGTAAGAAAAGCTGGAACCGTAGTATAGAGGTATTTTTCTTCCGGTTATCAGGATAAAACATAGGGTTGCCAATCCGCTTGCAAAGATAGTCGTTGATACCTGAAACCCGGTGATCAATGCTACTGTAACGGTTGCGGGGAACATTACGATAACTTGTTGAATTGCGTAGAGGAGCAGTTTCCATGTGGATGGACGCTCATCAGGTAGATAGCCAATCATTGCCTGGTTTTTCTGCATAACAAATCCTCCTCGATAAATAGATAATTGAAAAGCACTTGCTGAAAAATAAAAAATCTTGTCCACGGTATGCGGACAAGATTGTAATCGCAGCATCTTAAGGCTGAGCAGATTTAGCTCACCACCATAATATGAAATCTTGCCGGCATCTCTGTACCGTGCTTAAAGATGTTCCTATTTTCCGCCATTATATCATTCAGATTTACCTTTTTCAATACAATATGCAAAATATTTGTGATTTGTGTGAAATGAAAAAGTAAATGCTCCTAAGACCTCTGCCTCTATAGGCTGGGGGATAAACAGATTCTCGCTTCAGTGGTGGGCTCAATCCACCTCTGAAGGAGGATTTGCTTGCAGAATTTTGTTTTAATAATTTGATTGCAATATAGAAATTATAGTCTTATAATATAATCGGTGAAAATTGTGTTATTGAAAAATGTAGAAAAACCTTCAATAGCTTAAACAATACATAACCAAACATTTTAACAATCATGTTAGGAGGCGTTTACAATGAACTGGCCAGTAGTAGCAATTTTAGTTTCAATTCTCGCCTTTGGTGTAGCTGCATGGCTCTATACTTGGGTGAAATCTCAACCCTCTTCCAATCCTGAAGTCGCCAGAATTGGATTGTTAATCAAAAAAGGTGCAAACACCTTTCTTGGCAGGGAGTACAAAATATTAGCGATTTTCGTAGCTATTGTATCAGTACTTATTGTTCTTTTTCTGCCACAGCCTATTTGGAAGGGTAGCGCATCGGCTAACATCATGATGGCTATATCTTATATAGTAGGCTCTGCGCTATCAGCTTTAGCTGGTAAAATTGGTATTGCCGTCGCAACAATAGCGAATGTGAAGAGTGCGGAAGCGGCGACCAATAGCATGAATAAGTCATTTATGTCTGGTTTCCGCGGCGGTTCGGTCATGGGTATGGCTGTTGTTGGATCAAGTCTTATTGGAGTAACTGCGGTTCTTATGCTTACAGGTGACGCAACCTCAGTATTGGGCTTTAGCTTTGGTGCTTCGTCGCTGGCTCTTTTTGCAAAAGCCGGTGGAGGAGTATTTACTAAGACTGCTGATATAAGCGCAGATCTTGTTGGTAAGGTAGAGCTTGGAATACCTGAAGATGATCCGCGCAATCCCGCTGTTATCGCTGACAACGTGGGTGATAATGTCGGTGATGTAGCAGGTATGGGCGCAGATTTGTTCGATTCAAATGTTGCTGCCATGTCAGCTGCACTTGTTCTTGCAGTAGCACTTGATGGAGGAACAGGCATCAATACGAACATGATTCTATGCTATACATCGCTTGGACTACTTTCATCAATTATTGGTGTATTGTCAGGCCGCATAGGAAAGTCTGGTAACCCAAGCAGCGCGCTCAATAAGTGCACATATATAACCACAATACTTTTTGCCATTCTCACAGCAATAGCAACTCCGGTATTTGGTTTTAACTGGCGCTACTGGGGAGCAACAATCGTTGGCCTTTTTGTAGGTACTGTAATTGGTCTCACATCGGACTACTTTACAAATGATGCGAAGAAGCCTGTCCAACATGTAGCAAGCGCTTCAAAATCGGGACCTGCATTTACAATTCTTTCAGGATTTAGTTATGGACTATATAGTGTATTACCCGCGCTTTTAGGAATTGGAATTTCAGCGATGGCATCATTCTACATTTGCGACGGAATTGATCCTGCTTCTAAGACAGATGCATTGTTTGGTATTGCAATGTCCGCCATTGGCATGCTTTCAATAGTAGGTATGATTATTTCAAATGACGCTTACGGACCTATTGTGGATAATGCAAGAGGACTTGTTGAAATGGGGAACCTGGGCGACGAAGCACTTCGTATTACAGATGAGCTTGACAGCGCAGGAAATACTGTAAAGGCTATCACCAAGGGTTTTGCTGTAAGTGCTGCGGGCCTCACGGTTATTGCCCTCTTAGGTGCATTTATGACAGAAGCTAATGCTGCATTGGTCGACCTTGGTAAGCAGATTATTGAAGGCTTTGATGTAATGAACCCGCTGGTGTTCTTCGGAATGATAGTTGGTGTTGCTATACCTGCGATATTCTCCGCAATGCTCATTATGGGCGTTGACAGAAATGCCCAGCGTATGGTTAAAGAAATACACCGTCAGTTTGACGAGATTCCCGGCCTCAAGGAAGGTAAAGAGGGTGTAGTTCCCGAATACGACCGCTGCATCGATATAGCAACAACGGGTGCCCTTAAGGAGCTCCTTGCTGCTGGTATTGTGATAATTCTGTCCACATTGGCGGTTGGCTTTATTGGCGGAGTAAGAGCTATAGGCGGCTTTATTACCGGAAACATCATGAGCGGCCTCTTGCTGGCACTGTTGATGGGTAATGCAGGCGGAACCTGGGATAATGCAAAGAAATACGTTGAAGCCGGTAATGAAGGCGGAAAGGGTTCTGTAGCTCATAGAGCTGCTGTTGTCGGCGATACTGTAGGCGATCCCTTTAAGGATACCGCAGGCCCATCTATCAACACTCAGATTACTGTTGTTACACTGGTTGCATCCCTCGCTTCGGGACTGTTTGCTTCATTCTCAATTCTTGGCTAATTCCTTGGTCGGGTTTTGCAGATAGCAAACTTGATAGATATGTTAATGAAAAGGGGTGGTCTCGGCTAAAACCGAAACCACCTTTTTGTATTTTGCGATTTATGGAGCCGGTTTTGACTGTCCAAAACCGGCTATAAACTATTAAAATTTTATTTACCTGCAGATTTATCTTGAGCATTGTCGGAAACCGTTCCATCTGTAACGGAAGCTTCGCCGGCATCAGTAGTGATGTCGCTGTCAGGTCCGACAGGCACATCAGGCTCATCAAGCCCATCAGATCCATCAAAATCATCGGAGCTGTCAGGGATGTCCGGGCTGATAATCTCCCTGATTGACTTGCCCTTGTATATCATAGTCAAAATGTTGCGTATTAATAAAAAGGTGATTGGACCCAGGAAGATTCCGATGAAGCCAACAATCCTCAGCCCTGCATACATAGCCAGCAGCGTTATCAGCGGATAAACACCAATCTGCTCGCCTACTATTTTCGGCTCAATTGCCTGGCGTATTATCGTGATTACGGCATAAAGTATTAGTATTGAAATGCCCATCCTCATATCGCCAATCGCAAAAGAATACAGGAACCATGGAATTAAGATGGTGCCGGAGCCAAGTATTGGAAATAAATCAATTAATGCTATCAATAGAGCAAAGAGCAAAGCGTACTCTATGCCTATGATAGAAAGGCCGATTAATAGCTCAGTAAAAGTAATGACCATAATTATGAGTGCCGCGCGCAGATAACCAAATATTGCTGAAAACAAATCATCTTTTATGGTCATGAGACGGGCGTACCAAATCTTGGGTAATTGGTGCCTTATTTCAGATGCAATTTTCTCTCGATCCTTGAGCATAAAGAGGGTTGCCAATATTGTAATAATAGTGAACATCATGGCTTCCGGCATTGAAATGGCAGTATTAAAAAGGCCCTTCAGAACCGATCTACTCAAATTTGAAATGGAATTTGACAGGTTGGAGAATAAGCTGCCGAGATTATCGGTTATTTCTGCAGGAAGCCAGTCTATAAACTCCGAATTGCTGCTGACCAGTCCTGAAATCTGAGTATAAAGGGTAGTAAAGAACCCTGGGGCTTGTGATATGAGAGCCTTTGCCTCTTCAATGAGCCTGAGAACAACCAGAACAGCCAATAGGATAATTACTCCAAGCAGTAATAAGAGAGCAAGAGGCGCAATTATATTTCGGCTAATATGCAGCTTATTAGTGGTGAACTTAACTAACGGCTCCATGACTGAGGAAAGAGCAAAGGCGAGTAGAAATGGCAACATAAAGAATGCTAAACGAAACGAAATCAATACACCCGCGGTTACAGATAATACTACTAATGCAAATAGGGCAATCCTTTTGTAGTTTCTTTTTACTCTTATTTTCATATTGTACTCCCGCTTCACTTGATATCTATACTAGATTATACGTGTAAATTCGTCAATATACTGATTTTATTATGTTTTTCTAATCTTGCGTGAGAAATTTTTACAGCCCCAATTTGTCAGGTTGTTAAAGGGCTATCATAGACTATGCAGTTCTTTCCCCTGTGCTTTCCGTCATACAGCCGACGATCAGCCTCGAGGATAATGTCCTGATATGAGCTATAGTGGCTGCTCGGGCATACACCTATTGTTATGGTCAACTCAATTGTCTGGTCATTATATATAAAAGATGAGTTGGCGATTTCACTATGAATCCTACTTACGCATGAAAGTGCTCCTTCCATGGATGAGTCGTTGAAGAGAATCAGAATCTCATCGCCTCCCCAACGTGATATGTAATCCTTCTCCCTGACATTTGATCTAATGATTTGAACTATCTTCTTTAGCACCCTATCTCCGCAATCATGACCATAGCGATCATTAATTGCTTTGAAATTATCGACATCAGCTATGGCTGTTATGAACTCAGAGTTGCATTCTCCTTTGGAATACATTGCTGCCTCAAGTTGCTGTTTCATAGCTCTCCTGTTGAGAAGCTGTGTAAGAGAATCGTGACTGGCCAGATCTGAAAGCCTTAGATTAAGCTGCTTAAGCTTTTCCTGGTTAGTCTTCACAGAAGAAACGTAAATGCCCGTAATAAGGCTGACCATGACAAATGCTACTAATGCGTTGAAAACAAATAAAATGTCCAGTTCATTCTTCGAAGGATACACACGGAGAAATGACAAATCCACTTTATCGGGAAGAAACCTTATAGAAAGTAGCAGGATGAAGGAAAACCATATAATAAAGTTTGACATGGCTTTGCTTAACTTGGTTAGATTAGTCAGGTGGATACTGGCAAACACCGTACAGATTAGAAAAAGCTCAAAGCCGCTATTTATACCAACAGTTATCCCGGAAAAAAAAGCATGCAGACAGATTTCAAATATCAGGACATTGAGGACCTGAAGGGACTTCTTATGTATAAATATCATAAACAAGATTGTATAAAGCAGGGTGCTAAAGATATTTAAGACATACATAAAAACACTGCCGACTTGATAAAAATAGAAAACATAAAAAAGATGTACAGCTATCAATCCGCCAAGTATGAGATAGAATAAAAACAAATTATCTTTTCTATAATTCCCTATTTCATTCATACTTCTTAAGACCTTTATATTCAAATAAGTCCTGATTACGATATACTCGCCATTTAACAAAGCCTCATTTACTTCGTTTTTTTGTGCCGAATTAGTAATGCAATTTCTATAATATCATTCTTTATTTGGAAATACAATAAGGCTTCTGTAAATTAATTTGCTTATTTAACTCAAGCTTCCGGTGGTCTTTGATCTCGGCAAACAATTGCCTTCTCAAGCTGATGATCCACAATTTTACTCACCTTTATATGAAGCCCGTATTCATCAAGCTCAGGGGTGCTACCGTCATCAGGTATATACCCCAGTCTGCCAAACACAAGGCCTCCAAATGTATCATATTCGTTTTCAGGCAATGGGACGCCGAGCTGCTCAACAACCTCGCCCAGCGGAGCACTTCCCCGTATCTTCCATGTTTCGGAGTCGATGCGCTCTATAGCCAAGGGCTCCTCGGGGACTGACATATCATCCTCAAGATCACCTACCAATTCCTCCAGAAGGTCATTCATTGTAACGATGCCATCCATCCCGCCGAATTCGTCAAGTACAATAGCAAAATGCTGGCGGTTATTTTTCATGTTCTGGAAAAGCAAGTCTGCGCGTACTGATTCCGGGACAAAATAGGCAGGCTTTACAGCAAACTGCATAATGTTCTCGCGTGTTTTTTCCCGAATGCGGAAGTATTCCTTTGAGCTTAAAATACCTACTATATCATCTGTGGTTTCGTCACATATGGGGTACACATTATGTCTGCTTTCTATAATCGTTTTCTCCCATTGCTCAATGCTTTCATCAAGCCACAGCAGTGATACCTCTGTTCTATGTGTCATTACGTCTCTGGCTGTTTTGTTATCGAACTCGAAAACATTCTGAATCATTTCCTTTTCATCTGCATCAATAGTACCTTTTTCGCTGCCCTCGTCCACCATCATACGGATTTCCTCTTCGGTGACTGCTTCCTCAGCGGCAAGGGGATCTATCCCCAAAAGGCGCAAAATGCCATTGGTGGATACGGTAAGCAAAGATACTATTGGCGAAAAGACCTTCGAAACAAAGTAAATAATGCCTGACATTCCAAGAGCCAGCTTCTCGGCATTTCTCATTGCCAGCCTTTTTGGCACAAGCTCACCCAATATGAGTGTGAAATATGACAATATTAGTGTAATAAGAATTACAGATATCGTGGCTAAGGTGGTCTCTGGAATTTTAACACCCAAATTTACGAGCAAATTGACCAAACGTTGGGAAAAGTTGTCGGCAGCAAATGCACTCGCAAGGAAGCCTGCAAGGGTGATTCCCACCTGTATTGTGGACAAAAAACGTGCGGGCTGACTCGTCAGCATGGTCAGCTTCAAAGCACGATTATCTCCAGTAGCAGCAAGCTTTGAAAGCTTTGTGTCATTCATAGATATTACTGCAATCTCTGCGCAGGCAAATACTGCATTAATAAGGATCAGGAAAATTTGCAAAACCAGTTGCCATAGTATGGAACCATCAGACAAAATTATTACCTCCCCAAAATACTTGCTTAAAGTCTTCCTGTAAATTATTTAAAACATGAAAAAGGCATGAAAAAAAACAGCACATAATAGATGAGAATAAGAAAACTGCCCTTATAGCTGGGTGCCGCTTTGTAGTGTAGATTTGTGTTGTTATAACATTAAAAAACGGTTTCAAATACGATTTAATATACCATCGTTCAGGTATGGGAGAATCGTCCACTTAAGAAATACACTCCTTTTCTTATTAGCTATAAAATATCATATCATAAAATTGAAGTCAAGGCTTCAACCTAGGAAATTAGGTACGAGGCTTAGGGGTTGTAGTCCAGAACGGCAGTGTTGTTTATGAAGCTTGCGTTTCATGCTTCGAAGATCTTCTACTAAGTGATCGGCAGCATGGGGAAACCTGTCATGCCGGTCAGACAGGACATCTTGCAACAGATTCAATTATGTGCTAGGGCCAGATGTTTTCAGGATCTACGCCATAGACCTGGATTACTTCGAGCTTTGGGCTGCGGGCAAGGTCCTTCGGAGTCACAATCATGCCTCCGTCTGAATCCAGATCAATACCATAGTAGCTATAGGCCTGCCATACAAGGTGGGAGCAATATGTTCCGTCTATTTCCTCGCTCTCAGCAAATTTCGGACTAAAAATACCCACTCCTAGCTTGTATGGAATATCAATAAGTGAGTCAGCTGCCCTTTGTGTAATGCTTTCTGTCAACTCCGAAGGTGTGTTTTCAAGTCTTAGCAGCATGAAATTCGGGTAATT
>JAAYBT010000224.1 GCA_012730015.1 Clostridiaceae bacterium | reverse complement strand
TCAATCGCTTCAGGATTCCTGAAGTTGCCTGCCAGGGCATACAGCTCCTTTATCTCGCTGCCTGCAAACCAACGAACTGCATCAATATCGTGACTATTGACCTCAGCCAGAATACCGTTAGATTTCTTCAAATCGTACATCCACGGGCGCGGCTTGCTGGGCCCCCGAGTGCTGGAGTGAATCTGAACCAGGTCTCCGATCGCGCCCTCATCCAGCAGCTTCTTTGCATCCTTGTAGCTCATGTCATGGCGGCGCATAAAGCCAATTTGCAGCTTCACGCCGTTTCTAGCACATGCCTCTATCATTTCACCGCATTCCTGAGTATTCATAGCCATGGGCTTCTCACAGAATATGTGCTTCTTCGCATTTGCACAATCTACGACCGTATCCCTGTGCATATTCGTGGGCGATACGACTACAACCGCATCTATGCTATCCTTACCCAGAATATCTTTGTAATCTGTAGCCCATATATCAACGCCGAGCTCCTCTGCCGCCGCCCTCGCCACTTCCTCTGCCGCATCTACGACAGCAACCATGCGAGCTCCCGGAACCTTGTTCATAAAATTATGCGCATGTATCATGCCGGCACGTCCACAGCCGATAAGGCAAATACCCAGTTCCTTTTTACTCATATAAGACCGCTCCTTCGCCTATTGTTATCTCTATCGTTTTCTTTATTGTTATCCATATTGTTATAATTATTATTTTCAATTTCACGAATCACTGTCTGTTGCTTGTTATTGGTTTTTGTCAATTTCAACGCTAACTACAGTAGTCCCGGTCTCTCTTAGCGCTTCCAGGAAACCATTGTCCGCATGCTCATCCGTAATCAGCACATCCACCTGTGATATCGCCGCATAGGAGGCAAATGCCTTTCGCTCAATCTTGCTACTATCGGCAACCAGTATCACCTTATCCGCGGACTCAAGCATTTTCTTCTTAACTCCTGCCATGTCCACATTGGGAGTTGTCAATCCTTTTTCTATGCTCATCCCGTTGGCAGCTATGAAGGCCTTGTCGACATGAAGTATTGAAAGCATATCGATAGCCTGTTGGCCCGTTGTACAGCGGAAATGCCGGCGTACAGTGCCTCCAACCAGAATAACCGTCACAGTAGTGTTACGCTCCAGCCAGGATGCAATCTGCAAATCGTTGGTTACAACTGTGATATCCCTGAAACCCATAAGCAGCTGCGCTATTTCGAAGGTAGTCGTCCCGGAATCAAGCGCAATCGCATCGCCCTCATGGATGAAGTCCATTGCGGCTTTTGCAATCGCACGTTTCTCATCTATGCTTTGAACCACCTTCTGATAGCTATTGAGCTCATATGCAGACTTGTTACAGCCAATCGCCCCTCCGTGGGTCCTCTTCAAGCTCCCGCGAGCTTCCAGGTCACGCAGGTCATTGCGAATCGTGGCAGGCGATACTTCAAATCTACTGCACAAATCATTGACCGTAATATTTCCCTGTTGGTTGACCAAATCGGCGATTGCCTGCTGTCTGACCTGTGCAAGCATTCCTCCTGTTTGCTTTGACATAGCTCTAGTCTTCTCCGTCCCTCATGTTATCCATGAAATTATTATATAGTGGAGTCAATTGCTCAATAGCCGAAAGATATTCCTCCCCACATGGAATATATGCCTCATGCTTTCGTAAATCAACTGTAAACTCAGTGCCTCTTTTCATCACACGCTGAATCGGCTTCTGATAGTCCGAAAGAAGTCCCACTCCCACCGCTGCAATCACCGCACTGCCCAAGAGGGCAGTCTCGCCCGTTTCGAAGTTGGTAACAGGAAGGCCGAGCACATCGGCTTTTATTTGATTGAAGAGTGGAGATTTGGCACCGCCACCTATCGACAGCATCTGTGAAAAACAGTTTTCTGGGTAGAGGGCGCGAAGGATTGACAAATAGTACTTATATTCATATGCGACCGCTTCCATAACTGCTCTGAACATATGCCCCCGGGTATGCTTGAAATCCAGCCCGAGAAAGGCGCCCTTCAAATTAGGGTTGCTTGGCAACACCCGGCCAGAGAAATGCGGTATGAAAAGCAAGCCTTCGCTGCCGGGCTCAATCGGCTCCGACTCCCGCTCTAGCTGCATATATGTCGCAGGAGGCTCCCCGCTTAAGGTATCCAGGAACCAGCGTATGCACATGCCGCCTCCGTTAATATAGGCCAGAGGTACAAAGAGTCCATCCACAGGGCTCCGCATCATGGTTAATGTACCATGCTCAGTATCCGGAACAAACTTATCGACAACGCTGCACAAGACAGATGCCGTACCGGCGATATCCAATATAAGCTCCTTACGGAACATGCCTGAGCCAAAGGTACTCGCCGCAGTGTCCCCGCAGCCCGCAGCCACGGGAATGCCCTCAACAAGCCCCGAAAGGGCAGCGAATTCCCCCGTCACCTTCCCGACAATCTCAAAGGGAGAGACAATGCGAGCCATCTTGTCCTTTTCTACATCGAACATTTCCAGCAGCTCGTCGGACCATTTCTTATTTGCATTATCAGCAAAGCAAGAAAAATGTAAATGTGTGTAATCAAAATAGGCCTCATCGCCGGAAAGTCCAGTCATCTTCCCAACGACATAGGCCTGGGGCAATACGAATTTTGCGGTTTTCTTATAGGCCTCGGGGTTCTCATTCTTCCACCAAAGTATTTTGGGGCCATGCACGTAGGTAGCAGGACCTCCACTTAGCTCAATAATGCGTTTTCCGGCACGCGCCTGCATTTGCTCTGCGTATTTACCACAGCGCATATCAAGCCAGGAGTCGTAGTATGTTGAAGCCTCTCCATCCCCATCTACACCCATTATGCCGGCCATTTGCCCATCAATTCCGATTGCCGCTATTTCCCTTGCCCTTGTGCCGGATTTCTCCAGCAGCTCACGAATTGTATTTGCACAGGACCTATATAGATCATCAGGCTCCTGCCAAACAACACCCGGTTTTGGGTTAATCAGCCTGGACTCCTCAAAGGCAGTGGTAACAAGCCCCATCTCTTCATTAAATAAGGCCGCCTTGGTTCCCTGCGTGCCAATATCAATACCAATAACGTATGTGCCCACGGTAGATAGCTCCTTCATCCTTTATCGCTTATAAGCTGTCGTTTATTCTTCATCAGTTGTGTTTATTGTTGTTTATTATCACTTATTATTGTAAAGTGCTTTTAATCAACTGTCAACCAGGGCATAATGCGATGTAACACGATTTGAGTTAAGCAGCACGATATATTGCGGGTATGTATGAAAGCAGTCTCACATTTATTTACTGATAAGCGCCAATAGATCCGAGGGATTGCCGAGCACGTGATCCGCCTTAATGCCCTCAGGCTGCTTGGCACCCCAGGAGGCAAGCGCAAAGCTTACACCGGCGCCATTCGCACACATGCAGTCATATAGAGTATCCCCCACATACAGCATCTTTGATGCATCCTTGCCGGATAGCTCAATTACCTTTAGAATCGGCTCCGGGTGCGGTTTATGCTTAGTAGTATCAT
>JAAYBT010000223.1 GCA_012730015.1 Clostridiaceae bacterium | reverse complement strand
TGACAGACACATCCTTCTCAATGTCGCAGATATTGTTGGCAAGCATGATATTAGCAGTGGTACATACCGGAATTACCGATAGCAGTAAAACTTTCAGCACGGGCACAACCATAAGCTCCACGCTTACCCTCTCCCATCCCAGGTTCACGGAGAGGAAGGTCCCCTTTGGCAAGTTTATATATAATAAAAGAAATGGTATGAACAGGCCGTAGAAAACCCCCGAAAATATCTCCCCTAAAGGCTGCCTGGATATAGGCACCGGTCCATATGTATAAAGTACCCCTGTCAAAAAGCAAATTCCGCCTATTATCAGAACAACAACATCTGTTGCATAAGCCAAATACAATCCTAATGCCATGCTAATTGCAAATAGGACATAAATAATAAGCAAGGCATGCCTTCTGTTAAACTGCAAAACCTGATCATTGGTCTTGGTGTCGATATAATTGTTAATGGCAGTCGTCGTAAGGTCAAATATGAACATGGAGCAGAAAAAAATTACTGTAAGTCTCCAATCGATACTTTGCCCCTTATATACAAGAAAGGCAATGGTCATTAGAAACGCGAAAAAGCTCGTAATCTTTGTTTTAATTTCCACATAGTCCAGAAATCTTTTTACCACTATTTTCACCTTTCGTTCATCCTTGTTAGTTTACAGTTGCATCCATGCTCCCACTGAACACTCGATAGGCATTGTCAAGGATATCGAGCAAGCTGTGTCGCTTCTCCTTTGTGACATCCATTCTACTGAGGATCCCTTTATACTTGTTGTAGTATTTCCTGGCAACCATCCTTGTGTAATTCAAGCTGCCTGTTTTGTAAACGGCCATATTCAGCTCATCCTTAGTAAGGCTGCGTATTAGTGCCTTTTGCTTTAGATCCGCTTTTTTCTTAAAGGTCTGAATAATTGGCAGGGTAATAATATCCTTTTCGAAGTCCGATTGCACAGGCTTTTGAGCAATATCGCTGCTCACCTCGAAATCCATGCAGTCATCTATCAATTGAAAAACCATCCCCAGATAATGTCCCAGCCTCTTGTAGAGCTTCAAATGAGCCTGTTCGCAGCCTGAAAGAACAGCGCCTGCAAAAAACGAAGCCTCAAAGAGCGCAGCTGTCTTCCCGGATATGATCTTGAGGTATTGATACACAGTCAGGTCAAAATTTCCATTGTTTATTTGCTCAAGGAGCTCCCCCGAGCAAATCTTGACTGCGGAATCAGGTATTTCCAAGTCTAAGTATTCCTGCTTATTTTGTATAGACGCAGCCAGCCGCAATGCAACACTCAAAAGGTAATCGCCGCAAATAACGGCAGTTCTATACCCGAATCTCTTGTGAAGTGTAGGCAGCCCCCTTCTGACATCTGCATCGTCGATAACATCATCATGCACAAGTGTTGCAAGGTGCAAAATCTCTATCGAAGCAGCAATCTTTATGGCCCTCAAGGGTATCAATCCATCCCTGTTCATCGAACAGGCCAGAACCGACTTGGCACGGATGTATTTCCCCCTGGACCACTCCAGATGCTCAGTATAACGGCGAATAATAAGAGGAGAGGCCGACATTATTTTGTTGACCTCTTCTTTCACAAGGACAATTGCTTCCTCAAAAGAGACGCTTAATCTAGCCCCATTGTTTTGTGTGCTTTCATCAGTCATGATATAAATACCACTTTTTAACCCATCCTATGTTTTTCCATTTTCTCTTCAAAACCGGCATGACCCAATAATCCAAGCCTAATGTCCTTCCGGCACCGATTAGTAGGGCGATTGCCGCAAAGACCATCCAGAAGGTCGACAGGTAGAGGCCGGTCGTCATAACAAACATTGCCTGAAGTATCAGTGAAGCAGCTGATGCGGGGGTTGTGAACAAGCCGCCGATCAGTGCCAGACCAATTAGTATTTCCGCGATTACAATGAATATCTGCATAAACATCTGGAAAGAGTCACTTGGCAGCACCAGATTGTCAATAAAGGAATTGACAAGAGGCACCTCCAGCTTGAGTGCAAAATCACTCAGGGTAGAATTTATCAGTTCCTTTCCGCTAACAAAAATCGCCCTGAACAGACCTAAAAAGTTAAGGTTCATTATTACAGTTCCTACGCTGGCAGCAGCCTCTGCCGCCCCTTCAACAGCAGGCGTTGCCGAGCTTACTGCATCGGCCGCAACACCAACGGCAGCGGTTGCCGAGCTTACTGCATCGACCGTTTGCTCAACAAC
>JAAYBT010000222.1 GCA_012730015.1 Clostridiaceae bacterium | reverse complement strand
ACGTTGAAGATGGGACGTCGAAGATGGGACGTTTACGATGGACGTTTTACCGGGATTTTGATTGTCGAGGTGAGGTATTGTGGTTAACTTACGTGAAATAGTTGGTAAGCTAGTTAAGCTTAATCTTCTTAGGCGCATAGAGCTTAATAAGACAGCTACGGATGAAGGCTTGTATTTTGGGCAGCTTCCAATCATAGAGTACATTATTAACAATGAAGGCTGCACTCAGAAGGAAATAGCGGACAGGTTAGGAGTGACGCCGGCATCAATAGCGATTTCGACTAAAAGAATGCAAAAAGCCGGCTTGATAGAAAAGCGAACTGATGAGAATAATCTTCGCTGTAACAGACTTTCTGCCACGAACAATGGTATAGAGCTTGCCAGGACCTGCAGGGAGCGGGCGAATGATTTAGATAAAAGGATGTTTAAGGGCTTTTCTGAACAGGAGCTAGATGCAATCAGAAATAGTATAGACAGAATGATTGAGAATATTTCTGATGGAAGCGATATCAGGATGGATATGTATTCGATTACTGCGCTTAAAAATGAGATTGAAAGAAGGAAGAGGAAGCGTAAGAGCCAATCAAATAGAAAGAGCCAGTGACGAGTGAACCGATAAAAATGATTCAATAAAGAATGAGTAAATGAAAAGAAGAGGTAAGATGAGTATGATAAGAAAACTACTCCCATGTCTTGGGAAATACAACATTTATGCTATTTTAGCGCCGATTACTGTTATCGGTGAGGTTTTATTAGAAATGTACATACCCCTTTTGATGTCAAAGATAATTGATATAGGTATTAAGAATTCAGATATAGGCTATATCATGAAAACGGGAGGTCTGATGGTGCTGATGGCAATAATATCACTTGCCTTAGGCGCTTTATCAGGTAGATTCGCTGCTGTGGCGAGCACAGGCTTAGCAAAAGGAATCCGCAGAAAGTTGTTTCATAAGATACAGGATTTTTCATTTGCCAATATTGACAGGTTTAGTACCGCCTCCCTTATTACACGCATTACAACGGATGTAAATCACACGCAGATAGCTTTTATGATGGCAATCCGTATTATGGTGCGGGCGCCGATTATGCTTATTAGCGCAACCATAATGGCAATATCTATAAATAGCCGGCTTTCCCTTGTTTTTTTCTTTGCAATTCCCTTGCTGGCAACTGCACTGTGGCTTATTGGTTCAAGAGCTTTTCCCTATTTTAGAAAGATGCTAAAGAAGATGGATTACATGAACGCTACCATACAGGAGAATTTGATTGCAATTCGAATTGTTAAGGCATTTGTTCGAAAGGACTATGAGAATGACAAATTTACGGAAGCTGCAACAGTATTAAAGAATGCTCAAAAGAAGGCAGAGAAAATACTAATTCTGAATATGCCTATTATGACCTTTACCATGAATGCCTCCATTATAGCAATCATATGGTTTGGTGGGCACTTTATCATTGGCGGCACTATGCAGGCAGGTGAGTTTTTCAGCTTTATTACATATGTCACACAGGTACTCATATCTCTTATGATGATTTCGATGATTTTTGTGCAGATTGTCTTGTCCAGAGCATCGGTCAGCCGTATTGTCGAAGTATTTGACGAGCAGCTTGATATTACTGATGATAATGCGGATATAGGGCTGAATGTGGAGGATGGCTCTATTGTTTTTGAAAATGTTTCCTTTAGCTATGCGAAGGATGCAAGCAATTTGACACTTACAGATATTGACCTTAACATTAAATCCGGTGAAACAGTAGGAATTATCGGCGGCACAGGCTCGGCAAAGACTACTCTCGTGCAGCTGATCCCTCGTTTATATGATGTGTTCGACGGAAGAATCCTTGTCGGGGGGCACGATATTCGTGACTACCGCTTAAACACCTTGCGGGATGCGGTTGCCATGGTGCTTCAGAATAATGTTCTTTTCTCGGGAACGATAAAGGACAATTTGAAGTGGGGCAAGGAGGATGCGACAGATGAGGAAATTGTTGGGGTTAGCAAGGCCGCACAGGCTCATGACTTCATCATGTCCTTCCCGGATGGATATGAAACCAATTTGGGTCAGGGGGGCGTTAATGTATCGGGCGGCCAGAAGCAAAGACTTTGCATAGCAAGGGCGCTTTTGAAAAAGCCCAGAATTATTATTCTCGATGACAGCACCAGTGCTGTTGATACAGCGACAGACAGCAAAATTCGAATGGCTTTCAGGAATAATCTGAAGGATACCACGACAATTATCATTGCGCAGCGAATTGCTTCTGTTTGTGAAGCAGACAAGATCATCGTGCTCAATGATGGACGTGTTGATGCAGTTGGTACCCACGAAGAGCTTCTTGCAGGAAACAGAATTTATCGCGAGGTTTACGAGTCGCAGCAGAAGGGGGTGGCGTAGGATGTCAAAGGCGGTACAGAATCAAAGGCAAATGGGTGGACTCCATGCCCGTGGTACAAGAGTGCGTGAAAAGCCTAAAAATCCAGTTAAAACTATTAAAAGAATATTTGGATATATGAGCGAGTATAAGGTTCAGCTTGTTTTTGTCGTGCTGGGCATTATTGGCAGTTCACTGTCCGGGGTAGCTGGAACCTATCTATTAAAACCGATAATAAATGATTATATTGTTCCTTTGATTGGTCAGGATGCTCCTGATCTGTCGGGCTTTATTTCCATGCTTCTTGTGATTGGGTCAATATATCTTGTTGGTATTATATGTTCATATATGTATGAGCGACTGATGTTAAATGTATCCACCGGAACCCTGCTGAAAATCAGAGTTGAATTATTTACCCGTATGCAGGAGCTGCCCTTGAAATATTTTGATACACATACTCACGGTGAATTGATGAGCCGCTTTACAAATGATGTGGATGCATTGCGGCAGATGATAAGCCATGCAGTTCCTCAGACTATTTCATCAACCATAAGTGTGACGGGCGTTTTCATAATGATGCTAGTACTGAGCCCTCCATTAACGCTTCTGGCAATTGCAATGTTGTTTATCATTCTCTTCATTATCAAAAAGGTCGGTGGCAATAGCGCAAGCTATTTTATTAAGCAGCAAAGGGAATTGGGCAAGGTGAATGGGTATATAGAGGAAATGATTGAAGGCCAGAAGGTTGTGAAGGTTTTCAGTTATGAGGAAAGCTCCAAGAGTGAATTTGATGGTATGAATGAAGACCTGTTTGACGCAGCCTCCAATGCTCATACATTTGCCAATATTTTGATGCCTATTATTGGAAATCTTTCATATGTCCATTATGCAATTACTGCGACCGTTGGCGCCATTCTTGCTATTAACGGCTTTACGGATGTAGGGACGATAGGATCATTCCTGCTTTATACACGCTCCTTTTCCCAGCCAATCAATCAGATTTCACAGCATTTGAATTCTGTACTTACTGCCCTTGCAGGCGCAGAGCGCATATTCAACCTGTTGGATGAAGAGCCGGAGATCGATGAGGGATATGTTACTCTTGTGAATGCAATAAAGGACGATGAGGGAAATCTGACCGAAGTAGAGCAGCACACAGGGGTATGGGCGTGGAAGCAACCTAGAGAGGATGGCAGCATATCCTACACGGAATTACGGGGCGACGTGCGCTTTGAAGATGTAACCTTTAGCTATGATGGTGAAAAAACGGTGCTGCACGACGTCAGCTTGTTTGCCAAACCGGGACAGAAGATTGCCTTTGTAGGCTCTACAGGGGCAGGGAAGACCACCATTACCAACCTGATTAATCGCTTCTATGATATTCAGGAGGGCGAAATACGCTACGACGGTATTAATATTAAGAAAATTAAGAAGGCCGATTTGAGGCGCTCTCTTGGTATGGTTTTGCAGGATACTCATCTTTTCACAGGAACGGTTATGGATAACATACGCTACGGCAGATTGGATGCCAGTGATGAGGATGTGATTGGGGCAGCAAAGCTTGCAAATGCGCACTTTTTTATCAGCCATTTACCGCAAGGCTATCAAACGGTGCTGACAGCAGATGGAGCCAACTTGAGCCAGGGGCAGCGTCAGCTACTTGCTATTGCAAGGGCCGCCGTGGCAGATCCACCAGTGCTGATTTTGGACGAAGCCACAAGCTCTATAGATACAAGAACCGAAGCATTGATTGAAAAGGGCATGGATACCCTTATGGAAGGTAGGACTGTTTTTGTTATTGCACACAGGCTTTCCACCATCCGTAACTCCAAAGCGATTCTTGTGCTTGAAGATGGCAGGATTATTGAACGAGGCGACCATGATGACCTAATCGCCCAGCAGGGCAAGTATTACCAGCTCTATACAGGAATGTTCGAGCTGTCGTGATACTATCTATGTTCGATATATTGAAAGACGCCCATGTTCGAGCTATAGTAAGACAATAAAGGGGCTTCCTCTTGCGTAACAACTAAAAATGGGTAGCCCCGGTTGACTAAATTTAAAGCAATGTTGTAAAAATGAAAGAGGACAATGCCTACAAACACGCCTCTCAGATTACAGATTTAAAGCACGTAGGGTCATAAGCCTTAAGGTTTCTATGTCTCAACTGGGTAGCGGCTCTGCATCCGCCTCTGCACAGTTGGGGCATATAGCAGCAGCTCCTGTATCCGCCAGATTGTCTAGACAAGAAATGGTTTTCTTTCAACGGGCAATATATTGGCAAAAACTTTTCTTGACAGGCACTTTTGATTCTGCTATGATTAATCGGTAAAATGAAGAAGAAGTCATCCGCTTCTCACCTTACGGAGTGATTCGATAGGGTTAATAGTAAAGGGTTGCAAATTGTGACTTGGCTATTTTGGTGGATTGGCAGTTCTTCTGTGATCCACCTTTTGTTTTGCTTAGCCGTTTGCTCAGCAAATCCGGCTGAAACGAGGGGGAATCGCTGCACCTGAGATTTTGTTATTGGGCTTTTTTATAGGAATAAGCCGGAGGTGTTTAAGTATAAGCAGCAAGAATGAATTAATGATTAATGAGGAGATTACTGACAGGGAAGTACGCGTAATCGGTTCTGATGGCACTATGCTTGGTGTCATGCAATTGAAAGATGCGCAGGATATGGCTGCTAATGAAAATCTTGACCTTGTGAAGATTGCTCCTCAAGCTACACCGCCTGTCTGTAGGGTCATGGATTATGGAAAGTATATGTATGAGCTGGCCAAAAAGGATAGAGAGGCGAGAAAAAATCAGAAGGTCATCAGCATAAAGGAGGTTTGGATAAAACCAACGATTGAGGACCATGATTTTGAGTTTAAAGCAAAGAATGCTTGCAAATTCCTAAAGGATGGGAACAAGGTTAAGGTAAGCGTTCGGTTCAGGGGCAGGGAAATGAACTATGCCTCCCTGGGTGAACAAGTACTCAACAAATTTGCAGATGCAGTTGCGCACGTGGGTACACTGGACAGAAAGCCTAAACTGGAAGGCAGGAGTATGACCATGATACTCAGTCCAAAGCAGTAAGGTATTTCATAAATGAGTTCGGATAGACCGAAAGGACTGTTTGAATTACAGATTAGAATAGGAGGAGTAAAAATGCCAAAAATTAAGACACACAGTGCCTCTAAGAAGAGATTTAGAATAACCGGTACAGGGAAGGTTAAGATGAATCACGCTTTCAGAAGCCACAGACTCGTATCAAAGGCCAGAAAAGCAAAGAAGCAACACAGGCTTGGAGCTTATGCTTCTTCTGCCGATGAGGCAAACATCAAAATGCTAATACCGTATAAGTAGAATAGGATAGGATAGGAGGAGTTAATATGTCAAGAGTTAAAGCTGGCTTAAGAAAACGTGCAAGACATAAGAAGGTTATTAAATTAGCCAAAGGCTATTTTGGAAACAAGAGTAAGAACTTTAGGATGGCGAATCAGGCGGTTATGAAATCCCTTTCGTATGCTTACAGGGACAGGAAAGCTAAGAAAAGAGATTTTAGACAGCTTTGGATATCTAGAATCAATGCAGCTGCAAGGATAAACGGCATGAGCTACAGTCGCTTTATGAATGGCTTAAAAAAGTCCGGCATCGACCTTAACAGGAAAGTGCTTGCTGATATGGCGATCAATGATGCTCAAGGTTTCGCTCAGTTGGTTGAAAGCGTAAAAAACGCGTAATTATTGGCGCACGCCCTTTGAAGGGATAAATATGTATTATGGAGGGCTGAGAAGCCCTCTATTATTTTGCAGCCGGAACATGGCGCAGCAGGCTGGAAACTTGTGGGGCTAGATGAACCCACCTTAAAAGGAGACTACATGATCAGATTGACCGGAAGCAGCAATCCGATAATCAAAGAGGTAAGATCCCTGAAGAATAAGAGCAGTAGGGAGGAAAAGGGGCTTTATTTTGTCGAGGGATGCAGATTTGTGGATGAAGCCCTTACACAGGAGCAGGCACAGATTCTGTTTACTGTTGCTTCAGATTCATTCGTTTCGTCGAAAGGCGCCGAGGAGCTTCTAAATTTATTAGCGCAGAGAGTTCAGCAATGCTATCTCGTTCCGGACAATCTTTTCCGCTCTATCTCGGACACGCAGAATCCTCAGGGTATTCTGGCAGTGCTTAGGCAGGAGAAGCTCTATCTGCAGTATCATAGACCGGCGAAGGGGCTAATTGTGATCTTGGATTCTATCAAGGATCCGGGCAATATGGGTACTATTATTAGAACCGCCGATGCCGCAGGCTGTGTAGGGGTGGTTATTACTGAGGGGTGCGTGGATGTTTACAATCCAAAGGTGCTCCGTTCTACAATGGGTTCGATTTTTCATATACCGGTCTATCATGGCAGGGGAATTGGGGAGACAATGGAAGCCCTTAAGGAAAGTGGCTTCTCATTGTATGTCTCACATCTTGATGGTGCGGTCAGTATTTATGAGGCCGATTTGTCAATGGATATTGGGCTTATCATCGGCAGTGAGGCGGAGGGTGCCAGCATTCAGGCAGTAGAAAAGGCAGACTGCCTTGTCAAAATTCCGATGATCGGTAGAGCAGAGTCCCTTAATGCTTCTATAGCTGCGGCAGTGATTATTTTTGAAGCGATGAGGCAAAGGGGACTTGCTTCAAAAGACGTTCTCGAAACTTAGTTTTTCCTTGTTCGGGATATGGTTTACATATTTCCTTAGTGCTGCTGCTTCCGAAAGTGATGCAGATACATCCTCTATCATAATAAGGGCCTCCAGTCGGGATAATGTAATATCAATATTGTCGATTTCCGCATGATCGATTAAAGCGGCCCAAATTCCTTTAACCTCCATCCAATCATCGCTTATCTGTTTAAGAATACCTTTTGCCTGATCCCAGCCTTCCGATTCAACACTTTCTTCTATTTT
>JAAYBT010000221.1 GCA_012730015.1 Clostridiaceae bacterium | reverse complement strand
GCATGGATACACTCCATCATAGGGACCCCGGAGTCGTGGGCGGCGGATTAACTAACGAAGGGGTTTACGTTGAGTTCATACCCGATCTATTGCATCTTAATAAGGATATACTCAAGCTGATTGTTCTTGCGAAGGGTGAGGACAAATGCATAATCGTTACTGATTCGCTGTGCGCGACATGCCTCAAGAAGGGGATGTACAGGCTGGGAGATCAGCATGTAATTGTGACTGACAATGGTGCGAGGCTGAAGAACGGCGCCCTGGCGGGAAGCATAATAATGATGGCCGAAGCTGTCAGAAATATGATAAACGAAGTGGGCATTGACCCGGTAAAGGTGTTGAAAATGGCAACGTTAAATCCTGCAAAGGTTCTTGGCGTCGAAAATTATCTGGGGAGAATTGCAGAAGGCTATGATGCAGACATGAATATTCTTGACTGGGATTTCAATGTCGAGAGGACTATTTTGAAGGGTAGATGCCTGTAGAGGTACTCATCTGTAATGATGCATATTTTAAAACATCCTGTTGCTTCATAGTTATTGTGTGATAATATAGATATTGTTATAATTATGTCAATCCACACAGATGGAAAAGCATTATGTAGCAAACACAAGCTTAGAAATGCCCAATAAAGAAATGATCAGAGGGATTTTGTATGAAGGACCGGCACAATGTAAGACGTACCATCCCGGATGTGCTTAATGCTATTAGGGATGCAAAGGATATTGAAGAAGTTAGTTATTATGAAAACATAATGGTGAGTATGTTTGCTTCAAGATTGCTGTTGCTTGCAACAATAGCTACCTTTGCGCTTGACTATTTCATGCGGATGAACACATTAAGAGCGTCCTTAATTAATGGCCTCACATATCTTTTTCTGTCTGTTGCTTTTGGTTTAGTTACAAGAATAAAGCTGAAGACCTATACAGCCACGTTATTAGTTTCAATACTTTCCGGCTTCACGCTGATTTTTACAACCTTTAGGTTTTATGATGATATTGGGATGGCCATATGGTATGTCGCCTTCATTCTGATCCTGCTTTCAATGATACGAGTCTCCAGAACCATGCTATATACGATAGCGGCAGCTATGCTGATTTCCGGTGCTTATATAGTTTTTAAATTTCCCCAAGTGCCTGATGTGCAGATGAGTCAGGTATACCATATTACTCAGCAGGCGATTCTGATGCCGGCTATATGTGTCGTTGCCGTTGTAGTTCATAAAATTAGCAATGATAGGTACTTAAGTGCACAAAAGCACTATATGATTGCATTGAGTGAGAGAGATGAAATAATGGCCTTGAATGAGGAAATAACAGCCAGTCAGCGTGAAATCGAGCATCTTGCTTATCATGATAACCTTACAGGGCTTCCTAATCGCATGCTTTTTACTGATCATATCAACCGGGCTATATCAGATTCAGATAAGAGCGGAAAACCTTTTGCACTCATGTATCTTGACCTGGATGATTTTAAGTCGATTAATGATAATATGGGGCATGCAATGGGCGACCAATTGCTAGCAAGTTTATCACAAAGACTGACCTTAACCCTGAAGAAAGGCGATATTGCCTCCAGGATCGGAGGAGACGAATTCAATATCATGATTGAAAACCTGGAGAGCATCTGTGAGGCTGAGATGGTGGCTGAGAGAATCCTCCGAACCTTCGATAACCCCTTTGTACTTAATGGCCGGGACTGTTTTGTGACAGCCAGTATTGGCGTAGTTATATACCCAGCCGATGGTAATAACGCAGATATACTGATTAAGAATGCAGATATTGCCATGTATGAGGCTAAGAGAAATGGCAAAAACCAGTATGTCATTTGCGATTATGAAATGAAAGCCATAGCAGATGAGACACTAAAGCTATCCGCCGGATTATATCAGGCATTGGAGCGCAATGAGCTGGAGCTTTACTACCAGCCTCTTGTCAGCTGCAATCAGGAACGGATTGTAGGCATGGAAGCATTGATTAGGTGGAATCATCCTGAATTTGGCATGATATATCCTAAAAAGTTCATACCAATAGCAGAGCAAAATGGTTTGATTGTTCCAATAGGGAAGTGGGTTTTGCGAACTGCCTGTATTCAAAACAAGGCCTGGCAGGATGCAGGCTATCCGAAGGTTCGAGTTACTGTTAACATTTCCGTAGTACAACTACAGAATCGGCGCATCATCGATACGCTGGAGGAAATTATCAGGGAAACCGGTCTTGCTCCTGAGTACCTTGAGCTTGAGATTACAGAAACCATTGCAATGAAGGAAAAGGAAAGCATAGTGGAGACGTTGACAAATATTAAGAATATGGGCATCCACATCGCAATTGACGATTTCGGGACGGAGTATTCTTCTCTGAATTATCTTAAGCACCTTCCAGCCGACAGAATAAAAATGGATATGTCTTTTATACAGGGGATAGACACTGGAAACCATGATGAAGCTATCATCAGAGCTGTAATTGTTTTAGCCAGAAGCATGGGAATCAATGTAGTGGCTGAGGGAGTCGAAAAAAAGAATCAGAATGATTTTTTGTTCAGTGAGCTATGCGACGAGGTACAGGGCTTCTATTATTACAAGCCAATGCCCGCATCTGAAGTGGAAGAGGTATTGAAGCAGTAGGAGGGTTATTATACGTGTTTTTGAAAAGGCCATTGACAAATCAGTGGTCTTATTCTATAATTGTTTCATCAATTTATAAGTTTAGCGTGGTAAAGCGGCAGAGTAGAAAAGTGAAATCAGCGAGGTGTAAAGAATGTCCAAATGGAAAATCTATACGGCAGATGGAGTTCAGGATATCCTGTTTGAGGACTGTTATCTAAAAAGAGGTTTGGAGCAAAAGTTTAGGTCGTTGTTTAGAAGCTGCGGCTTTCGTGAGGTAGAGTCTCCGACTATTGAGTTTTTTGATGTTTTTGCATCTGATGAAGCTGCCATGCCTCAGGAAAACATGTTCAAGTTCTTTGACCAGCAGGGCAGGATACTGGTTCTTAGGCCTGACATCACTATTCCCATTGCCAGGATATCAGCAACCAAGTACAGGGAGGCGAGATACCCCCTGCGAGTTTCGTATGTGGGAAATGTGTTCAGGTATGATGATTACGGCGGAGGTAAGCAAAATGAGTTTACCCAGGCGGGGATCGAGGTACTGGGCATCAATACGCCCGAATCGGATGCGGAGGTAATAGCCGTTGCGATAAAGGCGCTTAAAGCTGCCGGCTTGGAAAGCTTCCAGGTGGATATAGGGCAGGTGGAGTTTTTTAATGGATTGATGGAAGAAACCGGTCTGGCCGAGGAAGATGTCACCGAGGTGCGCAAGCTGATTGATCGCAAGGATTATGTAGGCCTTGAGGAGTTCTTGAAAAGGTGCGAAATAGGTGAGGATTTAAAGGAATTGATATCCGATTTGCCCGGATACTTTGGGTCTGCCGATGTAATCGAAAGGGTTGAGTCGAAGCCACTTAGCAGAAGATCCAGGCAAGCACTTGAAAACATTCGCCAGGTATTGAAAATACTTGAGGACTATGGCTTTGGAAAGTATGTATCGGTCGATCTTGGAATGCTGAGGGAATTGTCCTATGATACCGGCATAATTTTCAGGGGCTTTACCTATGGGGTTGGGTTCCCTATACTTACAGGCGGAAGGTATGACAGGCTTTTGGGAGAGTTCGGCATGGATTGTCCCGCAACAGGCTTCTCGCTGGGTGTCAATATGATTATGAAGGCACTTCAAAGACAGAAAATTGAGGCAGAGAGCCCGGAGGTCGACAGTTTCATATGCTATGGGGATGCAGGCAGAAGGACGGCTTTTGAGCTGTGTGAGGAGCTGCGAAAGCAGGGCATTGTTGTGGAGATGGACATAGCAAACAGCAGCATAGATGAGGCTAAAAGCTATGCTCTTGACAGAAATATCGGAGGCGTAATTAGCATCATTGATGAGGATACGGTAGAAATACATTATATACAGTCAGGCGAGGTTGCCAGTGTAAAAATTAGTGAACTATTGAAGAGGTGAGTGGATTGAGATATCTGACAATAGCGTTATCCAAAGGAAGGCTGGCCGAATTGTCTATAGAGATGTTGGAGAAGATCGGGATAGACTGTTCGGAATACCGCGATGAGTCCCGTAAACTGATTTTTACGGATGAGAAAAGCAGGATCAGATTCTTCCTTGTAAAGCCCGCCGATGTACCCACATATGTGGAGTATGGTGCGGCTGATATGGGAGTTGTAGGGAAGGATACTCTTCTTGAAGAGGGAAGGAATTTGCATGAGGTTCTCAATCTGGGGTTTGCGGCCTGCAGGATGGTAGTTGCAGGGCCTGCCGAATTGGCCGGCAAGCTTGACAGCCTTAACAACAAGAGGGTTGGAACAAAGTATCCCCGCATTGCAAGAGAATATTTTGAGCACAATCGTCGTGAGTCCATAGAGGTAATAAAGTTAAGCGGATCGGTGGAGCTTGCTCCTCTGGTGGGGCTTTCAGAGGTGATTGTGGATTTGGTGGAAAGCGGGAGGACACTAAGGGATAATGGGCTTGTGGTGCTCGATACCATCGCCGATATTAGCGCCAGACTTGTGGTGAACAGAGTCAGCATGAAAATGGAAAGTGAACGGGTGAATAGAATCATAGATGGACTCAGGAAGCAGCTGTAAGGAAGAATTTGTCTATGTAGGAAACCATGAATTGTGGAATCAAGCTAAAAAAGGAAGGTAGGATTTTATGATAAAGATGATTGATATGCGCAGGGATAAGGATAACAGCTTGTTTGACAGGCTGATCAGCAGGGACAGGGTCGGCAAGGAGGATGTAGTCAGGGTTGTGGATGAAATCCTTTCAAGTGTCAGAGCCCGTGGCGACGAGGCACTGCTGGAGTATACCAGACGCTTCGACAGGGTTGAGCTGGATGCTGCATCCATGAGGGTTTCAGAGCAGGAAATGAAGGAGGCCTACGACCTTTTGGACCCGGAGATGCTTGAGGTGATTAGGAGATCCAAGGCAAATATTGAGTCCTTCCACGAGAAGCAAAAGGAGAATTCATGGTTTTCGACACAGGACGATGGTGTTTTGCTGGGGCAGCTATACAGGCCTCTTGAGATAGTAGGGATTTATGTACCCGGTGGAACGGCAGTTCTGACATCCACGGTTCTGATGAATGGGCTGCCTGCGAAGGTGGCCGGAGTGGAAAGAATTATCATGGCTACTCCTCCCGGGAAGGACGGAAGTATAGATCCCGGCGTGCTTGTGGCGGCGCAGGAGGCAGGTGTAACCGAGATATATAAAATGGGTGGTGCGCAGGCTGTTGCGGCAATGGTTTTTGGAACGCAGACAGTACCGAGGGTTGATAAGATTTTCGGCCCGGGAAATATCTATGTATCAACTGCTAAAAGGCTTGTGTATGGGTATTGCGACATTGATATGTTCGCAGGGCCAAGTGAAATAACGGTTGTGGCCGATGATTCTGCTAATCCGGCATATGTAGCCGCGGATTTGCTTTCCCAGGCAGAGCATGATATCCTTTCGGCTTCTATACTGGTCACCCCTTCACAAAAACTGGCGGAGGAGGTTGTCGGTGAAATTGAAAAACAGGCTGCAAGGCTACCCAGGAAAAGCATTCTGGAGAAGTCCCTTGCCGATTATGGCGCGGCTGTTATAGTTAACGATCTTGATGAGGCTATGGATATAGTAAACCGCATTGCTCCCGAGCATTTGGAGCTGTGCATTGAGGAACCATTCAGCCGCCTTGCATATGTAAGAAATGCCGGCGCCATTTTTCTGGGACACTGGTCGCCGGAGCCGCTGGGTGATTATTTTGCAGGTCCAAACCATGTTTTGCCCACCGGTGGTACCGCTCGCTTCTTCTCTCCCTTGACTGTGGCTGACTATATGAAGAAATCCAGTGTCATTTCATACACAAGAAAGGCGCTGGAGAAGGTCAGCGAGGACGTTGTTCGATTTGCGGAGTATGAGAGCCTGGACGGACATGCAAATGCCATAAAGGTTCGCTTTGGGTAAAAGGCTGACTGAATAGTCGCGATAAGCGAAAGCGGAATGCAAGGAGCTCGAAGCACATGATATAAAAAAGAGTGCGAAGCGAAGAAAAATAAGGACGATTTAGGAGATAGTTTTCATGAACAAATACTGGAGTGGCCTGGCACAGAGCCTGGAGCCATATGTTCCGGGTGAACAGCCCAGGGATAAAAAATATATTAAGCTAAATACTAATGAAAACCCCTACGGCCCGTCGCCGAGGGTACTGGAAGCAACTAGGGCTGCAGTGGATGACAGCCTCAGGCTTTATCCCGATCCAACCTGTGACATGCTTATCAGCGCTGCTGCAGAGAGCTATGGGGTGAGCAAGGATCAGATATTTGCCGGCAACGGCTCCGATGAGGTCCTGGCGTTTTCTTTTATGGCCTTCTTCAATCCCGGAAAGACGATTGTCTTTCCCAATATTACATATTCCTTCTACCCGGTGTATGCATCGCTTTTCAGGCTTGACTATGTTACCACTCCGCTGGATAGTACATTCAATATACCCTCCGATCAGCTCATGAACAGCAGCGGGGGTATTATTTTGGCAAATCCCAACGCGCCGACAGGTAAGGCCTTGCCCCTTTCGGCTATTCGTGATGTGCTTGCAGGCAATCCGGATACTGTAGTGATTGTTGACGAGGCATATATCGATTATGGTGGAGAGTCAGCACTGGGCCTGATTGACGAATATCCAAATCTGCTGGTGATACAGACCTTTTCCAAGTCCCGTGCATTGGCCGGAATGAGAATTGGCCTTGCGTTTGGCGACAAAGAGTTGATTTGCGCACTGGAAAGCGTGAAGAATTCCTTCAATTCCTATACACTAGACAGGCTGGCCATTATAGCCGGAACGGCGGCACTAAGGGACAAGGAATATTACAGACGGACCACAGAAAAGGTCATTAAGACCCGTGAAGTATTCGCCGGAGAGCTTCGCAGGAGGAATTTTACCGTAACTGATTCGGCGGCCAATTTCCTATTTGCCGCGCATAAAAGCGTGCCTGGGGAAAGGATATTCACTCAGCTTCGGGAACGCGGCATATTAGTGCGGCATTTCAAGATGCCCCTGATAGAGAACAACCTGCGAATAAGCATTGGAACAGATGAAGAAATGGCAGCAGTATTAGCCGCACTAGACAGCATTTTGAGTGAATAACAAGCATTGCAGGTAATTTGAGGCTATTTAGTTACCCCATCTAGCAAGTGACACCTGGCAAGTGGCCCTGTCGCTTACCGATAGAAGGGGAACTGAATAGCAAAAATTTCAATATAGTGTGGATTTGTAGTACACACATTTGCTATAATTACGGGTGGTAATTAGTACTAAATAAAAAGCAATTACCAGGATCAATAATACACGGAGGTGCAATATGTCCAGAAGTGCTGAATTGAGCAGGAAAACGGCTGAAACCGACATTACGATGAAGCTGAATATCGATGGCGAAGGTAACTCCCTTATCGACTCGGGTGTTGGCTTCCTGGATCACATGCTAACGCTGTTTTCAAAGCATGGATTACTCGATTTGGAGATAAAGGCTAGGGGAGACCTCCAGGTGGATGCTCATCACACGGTAGAGGATATAGGCATAGTGCTTGGGCAGGCTATAAAGCAGGCTCTGGGTGACAAAAAATCCATAAGAAGATACGGAACAGCTTATGTACCGATGGATGAGGCTCTTGCTATGGTTTGTGTGGATCTTGGAGGGCGCCCCTATTTGGTTTTCAACGTCCAATACACTAATGAGCGGGTAGGGGATATGGATACGGAGCTTGTGGAGGAGTTTTTCAGGGCTGTATCAGTAAATGCTGGTATGAATGTACATATTAATGTGATGTACGGAAGCAATAATCACCACATTGCCGAAGCAGTGTTCAAAGCATTCGGCAGGGCGCTTGATGAGGCAACCCGCAGCGATGAAAGAATCAAGGGAGTTTTGTCAACCAAGGGTATGCTTTAGGCAAACGAAAGATAACCGGGAATCGGTTGGAATAAAGGAGTGAAGGAAATGATTATTTATCCCGCAATTGATGTGAAGGACGGCAGGTGTGTCAGGCTAAGCCAGGGAAAGTTTAATGATGAGACCGTCTATTCCGATTATCCTGTGGAGATGGCAAAGAAGTTTGATCAGCTGGGAGCGGAATACTTGCATGTAATCGATCTGGATGGTGCCAGACTCGGAGAGCCGCAGAACATAGCGGTTATAAGTGAAATGGCTGTAACAGTGGGAATACCCATCCAATTGGGTGGTGGTATCCGTACAATTGAAACTATGGAGATTGTCCTTTGTAAAGGGATTGAGAGGATTATTCTTGGAACCTCTGCTGTGAACAGCCAGGAGCTGGTTAAGAAGGCCGTTCAAAGCTTTGGCATGAATCTTGCCATTGCCATAGACGCCCGGGACGGAATGGTGGCCATCGAAGGATGGGCAAAAACAAGCTCCTTTACCGCGCTGGGCTTTGCGAAAAAGATGGAGGATATCGGTGCCAAGGTGATAATCTACACTGATATTTCCCGGGATGGAATGCTCAAAGGCCCAAATCTCAAGGCCATGGAGGAAATGGTGAAGGCTGTTGACATAGAGGTAATAGCTTCCGGCGGCGTAACAAGCCTTGAGGACATAAAGAATTTGAAAAACATAGGCGTTGGTGGAGCTATCGTTGGCAGGGCGCTTTATACAGGCGATATTGACCTTCGTGAAGCGATAGCGGCAGCTAAATAGAATGCTTTGGAGCAGTATTCACCGTAGTACTGCTATTGAAATGCTGATTTGCGTGAAGAGGTGAGTGCATGAAGAAGCTAAAAAGAATTATTCCCTGTCTGGATATTCGGGGAGGGAGAGTAGTCAAGGGTGTGAACTTCGTTAATTTTAAGGATGCCGGTGACCCGGCCGAGATAGCGGCTTTTTATGATAAAGCGGGTGCGGATGAATTGGTCTTTCTTGATATTACGGCGACCACCGATGAGCGTAATATTATGGTTGATGTGCTGAAGAGTGTAGCCAGCCAGGTTTCAATACCCTTTACCGTCGGAGGAGGAGTAAGAACCGTCGATGATTTCGGTAAAATATTGGAGGCAGGGGCGGATAAGGTTTCAGTTAACTCTGCAGCTATAAAAAGACCCGAGCTGATATCAGAGGCGGCACAGCGATTTGGGAGCGGCTGTGTAGTGGCTGCCATAGACGCGAAAAAGCGAGCTGATGGAAGCGGTTGGGATGTTTATATTAATGGTGGGAATACCAACACGGGAATAGACGCTATAGAATGGGCAGTGGAGACAGAAAAGCTGGGTGCAGGGGAAATACTCCTTACAAGCATGGACTGTGATGGTACAAAAAATGGCTATGACCTTGAATTGACAAGGGCTGTATCTGAAAGCGTGAAGATACCTGTTGTAGCTTCGGGGGGAGCAGGTGCCATGGAGCATTTTTATGATGCACTGACCGTCGGGAAGGCTGATGCGGTTCTTGCGGCGTCCCTCTTCCACTTCCGACAAATTGAGATAAGCGAATTGAAGACGTATTTGAAAGATAATGGAATTGAAGTGAGGATATAAAATGCCAAACATACTTGAAATAGTAAAGTACAATGCAGATGGCTTGATACCGGCCGTCACCCAGGATATCAGAACTGATGAAGTACTGATGCTGGCATATATGAATGAGGAATCTCTAAAAAAGACCATCGAAACCGGGAAGGCCCATTATTTCAGCAGGAGTCGTCAGAAGCTATGGCTAAAGGGAGAGACCTCGGGACACATTCAAAAGGTAAGATCTATCAGTATTGACTGCGACAGTGATACGCTGCTTCTCAAGGTAGAGCAGACTGGTGCCGCTTGCCACACCGGCCACAGGTCCTGCTTTTTTACCAGGCTGGAAGCTGACGAGCTGAGGACTGGCGCCAATACGGTGGCGCAGGAGGATATGACACAGGGGGACGCTTCCCTTGTGTCACAAGACACTGAGGATAGTGATACAAGGGAAACGCTCCCCTGTGTCATTGAAACGTCTCCCTGTGTCATGGAGCCTGAGCAGGTTGTCGGTGCTGAAGTACTTGGAGAGGTATTTGATATTATCTCTGACAGGAGGGTACACCCGAAGGAAGGCTCCTACACCAATTATCTTTTCACAAAGGGATTAGATAAGATCCTCAAGAAAATTGGTGAAGAGGCTTGCGAGGTTGTGATTGCTTCGAAAAATGGTGACAGAGAAGAGATAAGCTCGGAAATAGCTGATTTGCTATATCATATCATGGTGCTCTTAGCTGAAAGGAGCCTAACCCTCGATGATATTTTTGCAGAATTAGGCAAGAGGAAGTAAGGCTTGCCGAAAATCAATGGAATTTCATAAAACAGCCAGATAAACGGTGATAATCTGCCTAAAACAGCACAATTTGCCTAAAACGCATATTTGATTACAAATTGGATAATATATTATATTATTAATGTGATTAGCACTCAACTAGCATGAGTGCTAACAAAATGTTAAACGTATTGGAGGTAGGCTTTATGAAAATAAAACCATTAGGTGAGAGAGTAGTTATAAAAATGCTCGAAAGTGAAGAAACCACAAAGGGTGGCATTGTTCTTCCCGGAAGCGCAAAGGAAAAGCCGCAGGTTGCGGAAATCGTGGCTGCAGGACCAGGCGGCTATGATGATAAGGGCAGAGAGGTTAAGATGGAAGTCAAAGTCGGCGATAAGGTACTTATCAGCAAATACGCTGGAACTGAAGTAAAAATCGATAATGTTGAATATACCATTCTGAAGCAGAGTGATATTCTGGCCATTGTGGAATAAGTTCGCTGTGGCTTTGTGATTTTGATTGAGATTTAATATGAATGCAAATAAGGAGGCTTAGAGCATATGTCAAAAGAAATTAAGTTTGGAGAAGAAGCCAGGCGTGCTTTAGAAAGCGGTGTTAATCAGCTGGCGGATACTGTTAAGATTACCCTTGGGCCTAAAGGCAGAAATGTGGTTTTGGACAAGAAGTTTGGTACACCCACTATCACCAACGATGGTGTTACCATTGCAAAGGAAATAGAGCTTGAAGACAAGTTTGAAAACATGGGTGCTCAGCTTGTTAAGGAAGTAGCGACAAAGACCAACGATGTTGCAGGTGATGGAACAACTACAGCAACCTTGCTTGCTCAGGCGATTATCAGAGAAGGACATAAGAACGTAGCAGCAGGCGCAAACCCAATGATCCTGAAAAGGGGTCTGGCTAAGGCTGTTGATGCAGCAGTGGAGGGCATCCTGGCAAATAGCCGTAAGGTTAACGGCAAGGAAGACATTACCAGAGTTGCTGCAATATCTGCAAATGATGATGAGGTTGGCGCGCTGATAGCAGATGCAATGGAGAAGGTTTCGAATGATGGGGTTATTACTGTCGAAGAGTCCAAGACTATGGGCACAAACCTTGAAGTTGTTGAAGGAATGCAGTTTGACAGAGGATATATTTCAGCTTACATGGTAACAGATACTGAGAAGATGGAAGCTGTTCTTGATGATCCATACATTCTTATTACAGATAAGAAGCTTAGCAATATTCAAGATATTCTGCCTCTTCTTGAGCAGATTGTGCAGGCAGGCAAGAAGCTGCTTATCATCGCTGAGGACGTAGAAGGTGAAGCATTGACTACCTTGATAGTTAACAAGCTTCGCGGTACATTCAACTGTGTTGCTGTAAAGGCTCCTGGTTTTGGTGACAGAAGAAAGGAAATGCTCAGGGATATTGCTATTCTCACAGGCGGACAGGTTATTTCCGATGAGCTTGGACTGGATCTGAAGGAAACTGAGATTACTCAGCTTGGTAAAGCAAGACAGGTGAAGATTCAGAAGGAAAACACCATTATTGTTGATGGAGCAGGCAGTCAGGAAGACATCAAAAAGAGGATTGCAAACATAAAGGCTCAAATCGAAGAGACTACCTCTGATTTTGATAAAGAAAAGCTTCAGGAAAGACTTGCTAAGCTCGCGGGCGGAGTAGCTGTAATTCAGGTTGGTGCTGCAAGCGAAACTGAAATGAAGGAAAAGAAGCTCCGTATAGAGGATGCATTGGCTGCAACTAAGGCAGCAGTAGAGGAAGGCATCGTAGCAGGTGGTGGCACAGCATATATCAATGCTATCCCCAAGGTTACACAGCTGATAAAAGAATTGAGCGGCGACGCAAAGACCGGTGCGACGATTGTTCTCAAAGCTCTCGAAGAGCCAATCAGGCAGATCGCAATTAATGCAGGCCTTGAAGGTTCGGTTATTGTTGACAAGGTAAAGAGCAGCGCGACTGGTGTCGGATTTGACGTTCTGAAGGAAGAGTATGTGGATATGATTAGTGCTGGTATTGTTGATCCTACTAAGGTAACAAGATCTGCGCTGCAGAATGCAGCTTCTGTAGCGGCAATGGTTCTGACTACTGAGAGTGTTGTCGCAGACAAGCCGGAGCCTGAGCCAGCAATGCCGGCAGGCGGACCGGGCGGCGGAATGGGCGGAATGTACTAAGAAGTAAGAAGTACAATAGTTTTAGCTATAAAGAAATTCGCATTAGAACGGCATAGTTGCAATAAGCGGCTATGCCGTTTAAGCACATGGAGAAACATGACACAGGGGGTGATGACACAGGAGGCGTTTTTGTTGTGCCATCCCTGTGTCACTGTGAAAAGGAAGGCCATCTATGTTTATGTATGTATTCTCCATAATACTTATTGTGGGATCTAACATTTTGTATAATCTATCGCAAAAATCTACACCACAGAAGGTGAACCCTTTCTACACGCTGCTGATTACGTATTTGACCGCGGCAATCTTGACTTTGATTGCATCATTTTTCTATAAATCAGACAAGGGATTTCTTGAATCAATTAAGGACTTGAATTGGACTAGTATAGCACTGGGCGTTTCAATAGTGGGGTTGGAGCTTGGTTATCTGATGGCATATAGAGCAGGCTGGAACATAAGCGTAGGCTCTTTGGTCGCGAACATTATTCTTGCTGTTATACTCATACCAATTGGTGTATTGTTTTTCAAAGAGGGCTTTGGGCTGAATAAAATACTGGGCGCCGCATTATGTATTTTTGGGTTAGTCCTTATAAACAAGTGATTGAATTAACTAAGGGGATTATAGTGAAAAAAAGAAAAAAAGTCATTGTGCTGGTCTGTGCAGGTCTTCTGATTTTGATTACCTTTGCCGCTTTCTTTAATGGTCTTGTAGTAAGAAGATACACTGTAAAAACGGACAAGTTGAATTCGGGCGAATCTTTTCGGCTTGTTTTAATCGCTGATTTGCACAGCCATATTTATGGAGACGATCAAAGTGAGCTTGTTTCGCTGATAAGGAAACAGGAGCCTGATGCGATTTTACTTGTCGGTGATATCGCCGATGACAAGAAACCCTTAACAGGTGTGCGATTGCTGCTGGAAGGGATAAGAGAGATTTCACCCGTATACTACGTCACCGGCAATCATGAGTTTTGGCTATATAGCATTGAGCAGACAAAAGATGAATTTCGGGAGTATGGTGTAAGGGTTCTGGAAAATGAGTACGATCACTTGAAGGTCGACGATATTAACATTGTTTTTGCAGGTGTGGAGGACCCTGATATCAGGCTATTTAAAGAATTTTCCTATGATTGGGCAGGTGAAATGGAGGACGCATTTTTGCCCCTACGCAGCGAAAGCGGATTTAAGGTTCTTTTGGCCCATCGCCCTGAGTTGATTGATGAATATAAGAAATTTGATTTTGATCTGGTGGTTTCAGGACATTCCCATGGAGGCCAAATAAGAATTCCCTTATTTGTGAACGGCTTTTATGCCCCTGATCAGGGCTGGTTTCCACGATATGCGGGGGGACGCTACAAGCACGGTGCATTAACGCACATAGTAAGCCGGGGTACTTCGAATCCTCTTTTCATACCACGGGTTTTCAACCCACCGGAGCTTGCAGTAATAGATGTTGTTGGCGGCACCTAGTGAATATTGTACTTTCCGCATTATTGTTTATCGCATACAAGTATGGTAAAATCTATACCACAGGATTTATGTATTTTTTGTTTTTATTTATTGGGAGGATTTTTTTATGGATAACTATATGGAAAAGCTGGTGACGAAGAAAAGAACTACAGTTGATACTCTGATTACAGTGGGGATCGTGCTGGGCGTTATAGTACTGGTGCTGCTCGTTATGTCCATTCAGGTATTACAGCAGCTGGGTATTGGCTTACTATTAGCAGCACTTATTATTTATATTGGTTACAGATTAATTTCTTCTAGAAATCTGGAATATGAATATATTGTTACTAACGGAGATCTGGATATTGATAAAATTATTTCCAGAAGCAAGAGAAAGAGGATTTTCAGCGCAAGCTGCAAGGAATTTGATATAGTGTCCCCGGTGAAGAGCAACAGCTTTAGTCAGTCCGTGCAGGAAATAAAAAACAGGATTGATGCATCAGGATCCATCGATTCGCCGGATGCTTATTTTATAACGCTGAATTACAATGGTGAGAAGACAGTCGTTATATTTGAACCTAGTGAAAGAATGCTTAAGAGTTTTAAGACTTATATACCCAGGAAGGTTTTTTTAGCAGACAATTCCAGTGCGGAATGAAGCTTGGAGTATCTGAAAATTTTTTGATTGAGGTAATATTATGCCTTTTACAGTTGAAGTTGCACTAAGGCTATTGCTCTCTGTGGGACTTGGAGGGCTAATCGGTTATGAAAGGGAGAATACAAACAGACCGGCCGGATTTAGAACCCATATCCTTGTGTGTGTCGGGTCTGCTCTTGTTATGATTACTTCCGAGTTCATTTTCAATAGGTATACCGGATTGACAAATATTGATCCTACACGATTGGGTGCTCAGGTTGTCAGCGGCATAGGATTTCTCGGTGCCGGTACGATTATCCGTGATGGCTTTAATGTGCGAGGCCTAACAACAGCTGCGAGCTTATGGGCTGTTTCCTGTGTTGGCATTGCGGTGGGGTCCGGCTTCTACATTGGTGCAGTCATAGCCACTATTTTTATTTATCTCATACTCATTAGCCTCAAGAGCGCAGAAAAACGTATAACGAAGAGAAACAGGTATAGAACGTTTATAGTGGAAACAGACAGTAACTCCGGCCAGGTTAGTGCTGTATGCAGTCTGATGGAGCAATACAAAATCGATTTGAGAAGTGTAGAGCTGTACAAGAGTAAGGAAGGCGAGCAGAGGATTAAACTCATGGTTAAAATGCCGGGCAGCACTGTCGATATGAAGATCCTCAGTGATATTCAAGCCCTTGATGGAGTCCAGAAGGTGTCCGAGGAGTAGAGGATGGCACTTTGACATACAATTCGCGCAAGCACTCATTGAAAGCAGGGGCAGCATGGTCTAAACCATGCTGCTTTTGAATAAAAATAGGACATAGACCTACGACAAAGGGGTGTCCTGTTTGAGAAGACAAAATACTTTCGTGAAAAAGGTGCATGACGTCGTGGATAGTGGTATTCATGACGGCTTAAGTGAAAAGGAAGCAAAGAAGAAGCTACTTGAGTATGGCCCTAATCTTTTGGCCGAAAAGAAGAAGAATTCTCCGCTAAGGCTGCTGTTGAGCCAGTTTACAGATATAATGGTGATAATACTGATGGTTTCAACGGCGATCTCTGCCTTTATGGGCGAAATAACAGAGGCGGTTACAATCATTACGATTATAGTGCTGAACTCTATATTAGGATTTGTTCAGGAATTCCGGACGGAAAAAACTATGGAAGCGCTCAAAAGGCTGACGGCTCCTGCCGCGAAGGTTATGCGCAGCGGGAGACAGGTTAGCATTCCAGCCCAGCAGATTGTTCCCGGTGATGTAATTGTGTTGGAATCGGGAGACCGCATAGCTGCTGATGGGGTCGTGCTCGAAAGTGCGAGCGTTCAGGTGGATGAGTCTCTACTCACAGGGGAGTCGTTGCCTGTTGACAAGTTCGCAGTATACCAGGGGGTTGAGCAGGGCTGCGAAGATAAAAGAAACAGGGTCTTTATGGGCACCTGTGTAACGAGCGGCAGGGCCAGGGTGCTCGTAACAGCTACGGGGATGAACACAGAAATGGGTGGCATCGCCGGCATGATTCAAAACATCGAGGAAGAGGAGACTCCGCTCCAAAAAAGGTTATCAAAGCTTGGGAAAGTAATAGCGGCCGGATGCCTTATTATATGTGCAATTGTAGCAGCCGTAGGCGTTCTGAGGGGCGAGGAGGCATTCTCAATGCTGCTTTCGGGAATAAGCCTCGCCGTTGCTGCGGTGCCGGAAGGATTGCCCGCTCTTGTCACTATTTCGCTGGCGCTTGGTGTTCAGCGAATGCTCAAAAGAAATGTGCTTATAAGAAAACTCCCTGCTGTTGAAACGCTGGGCTGTGCCGGTGTAGTTTGCTCCGACAAAACAGGAACACTGACTCAGAATAAAATGACAGTTAGAAGGATATTTGCCGGCAACCGCCTGGTGGAGCTTAAAGATACCCAAAGGTCTGGCCGTTTCTTCTTTTCAGGCGGCAGACCCATCGAACCGCTGAAGGACAGCGCATTGAGGCTTGCGCTTGAAATTGCGGCAGTATGCAACAATGCCGGACTCGTCAGTGAGAAGCGGAAGCAGGGTGAGCAGAAATGGAACTTTATCGGCGATCCAACGGAAGGCGCATTGATGAGTGCATCGGTGAGAGCGAGCCTTACTCCGGATGTGCTTGCCTCCCTGTATTATAGAATAGATGAAATACCCTTTGACTCGGATAGGAAATGCATGTCTGTTGTATGCAGCAACAAAAGGAATGCGACCTTTGTATTTACAAAAGGTGCACCGGATATGCTTCTAAAAAAATGCACTTGTGCGTATCAATCAAAAGGCATCACGGCTTTATCATCGGAATTGAAGGCAAAAATAACAAAAGCCAATGATGCAATGGCCGAGGATGCTTTGCGGGTAATTGCCCTTGCATATAAGGAGCTCGATTCACTTGCTTATAACAAAGATGGATTGGAGTCCGGGCTGATATTTGTTGGCCTTATGGGGATGCTTGATCCACCGAGGCCGGAGACTGCTGAAGCTGTTCTAAGATGCCGTCTTGCGGGAATTAAACCCGTAATGATCACAGGAGATCACAAGCTGACGGCAGTTGCCATTGCTAAAGAGCTGGATATATACACGCAGGGCGACAAAGTGCTGACAGGTGCTCAGTTGGATCAGATGGATGAAAAAAGCCTTGAAGAGGCAGTACCTGAAGTGAGTGTTTATGCCAGAGTCTCGCCAAAGCACAAGCTTATGATTGTAAGAGCTCTCAAAAGAGCAGGAAACATTGTGGCCATGACAGGGGATGGTGTTAATGATGCTCCGGCCGTTAAGGAAGCCGATATAGGCATTGCAATGGGGCTGGCGGGCACTGATGTGACGAGAGAAGCCTCATCAATGGTGCTGCTCGATGACAATTTCGCCACCATTATCGCCGCAATTGAAGAAGGCAGAGTCATATACAATAACATTCGAAAGTTTATCCGCTACATGCTTGCCTGCAATCTGGGGGAGGTAATGACAATGTTCCTCGGCATGCTGGCTGGGCTTCCGGTGCCGCTGCTTCCCATACAAATTCTTTGGATCAACCTTGTTACAGATGGCTTGCCCGCCGTGGCGCTTGGCTTTGATCCTCCGGAGAAGGACGTAATGAAGAGGGCGCCGAGGAAACCTGACGAAAGCATTTTTTCTCAAGGTCTTGCAGGAACCATTTTATTCCGTGGCATTCTTATCGGTCTGACGACGCTGACTGTATACATGAGCGTTCTTTACTTCACCGCTGATATTGGTTTAGCCAGAACGAGTGCCTTTGTAACGCTTGTGCTAACACAGCTGATTCATGTGTTTGAATGTAAATCCGAGAGAAGAAGCATTTTCAGAATTCCTCTTCTAAATAATATCTATCTTGTACTGGCTGTGCTCTGTTCGCTCCTTATGACTCTTTGCGTAGTATATATCCCGCCGCTTCAGAATATTTTCAAAACCGTTCCCCTTGGCACAAAAGAATGGCTCATTACGGCAGGCTTATCATTCCTTGCCCCCGTCCTTGCCAGCTTTAAGGGAAGTGGGGAATAAGAACTCTACCGGTGCGAGCATCAAGGAGAGTAAGATTGAAGGCTTTCAATTAGTGCTTGAAATGGACAGCAAAAAACTATATAATAAGTGAAGCCCGAAAAGTCTCGATTTGGGGCTTTTTTGGTTACAATGAATTATTAAAGTATCTTTTTACAAATTGTTCACAATTTATTAAAAAGTATATTTCATAATTGTTGTAGCGTTATATGTCAGACTGACATGAATAGCAGGAGGGAAAAAAATGATAGAGATACAGAATTTGACCAAACGATATGGTCAGATAAAAGCTGTAAACAATCTGAATTTTACTGTTGAAAAAGGTGAAGTTCTAGGATTTCTCGGGCCGAATGGAGCGGGCAAGTCTACTACAATGAATATCATAACCGGCTATATCCCGTCCAGTGAGGGTACTGTAAAGGTTGGCGGCTATGACATCATGGAATCACCAAAGGAAGTAAAAAAGCTTACAGGCTATCTTCCCGAGCAACCCCCGTTATATACGGACATGACGGTTAAGGATTATCTAAACTTTGTTGCCGATCTGAAGCTGGCCGATAAGAAACTAAAGAAAAATCAGATAAGTGACATCATGGAGCTTGTAAAAATAGGGGATCATAAGGACAGGCTGATTAAGAATCTCTCAAAGGGATATAAGCAGAGAGTAGGCCTTGCGCAAGCCCTTGTTGGCAACCCACAGGTGCTTGTATTGGACGAGCCTACAGTAGGTCTTGATCCAAAGCAAATCATAGAAATCCGTAAGCTCATCAAAGCACTTGGCAAGGATCATACTATTATTCTCAGCTCTCATATCCTTCCTGAGGTTAGTGCTGTTTGTGAGAGGGTAGTTATTATCAACAAGGGTGAAATAGCGGCAATCGACACTCCTGAAAACCTTTCCAAGGGATTCAGCGTCGCCACCAAGTTCCAGGTGACTGTTGCCGGACCGCAAAACTCTGTAGAAAACGCAATTAGGGAAATATACGGAATTAAATACGTAGAGGCCGGGGCGGAGAAGGAGAGAGACTGCTTTAGCTATATCGTAGAGTCCGATAAAGAGATCGATGTCAGGAAGCCTCTGTTTTATGCAATGGCCAAGCTTGGCTATCCCATCCTTGAATTGAAGGGTCTTAACTTAAGTCTTGAGGACATATTCCTGCAAATTGTTACCCGGGAAAAGGAGGTTGATTGACGCATGTCAGCAATATTCTGGAAAGAGGTCAAATCCTATTTTTATTCTCCCATGGCCTATATACTCATTGGATTGTTTATGCTTTTGACATCCATATTTTTCATTCCAAACCTTATGTACCAGGTTGGATCTTTTAACAACGTACTATCAAACATGGGCTTTATCCTCTTGTTTATAGTGCCGGTTCTTACCATGAGAATACTGGCAGAAGACAGAAAGAACGGCACGGAGGTTCTTCTGATTACATCCCCGGCCAGCATCACATCTATGGTAGTCGGGAAATATCTGGCAGTGTGCTTTGTGTTTCTTGTTCTGACGCTTTTGTCTTTGATATATCCGATTGTATTACTTGCCTTTGGAGCAACATTTACCGCCGGGCTGGTAGGTGGATATATCGGCTTTATTCTTCTGGGAATGACATTCATTTCGGTTGGAGTATTTTGCTCCTCTCTGACTGAAAGTCAGGTAGTAGCAGTAATCGTAAGCTATGTTATGCTTCTAATCATGTGGCTGGCTGGCAGTCTGGGCGGCATGCTTGGCGGCTTTGCAGCTAAAGTGCTTGGCTGGTTTTCTCTGCTTACCAGGTATGAGGATTTCACAAGAGGAATACTGGGCTTGAGCCCTGTAGTATACTATCTGAGTTTCATTACAGTATTTTTATTCATCACAATAAGGGTAATAGAAAAAAGACGCTGGAGTCAGGGGTGATATAGATGGAAAAGAAGAACGTTTTGAAGAAGATTTTTAATAGAAGGAGTCTTAAATACGGTTCGAATTCTGCCATCCTAATCGTAGCCGTTATAGCAATTGCTGTATTGGTGAACTTGCTGGTAGGCACGCTTGATTTGAAGCTGGACTTAACTCCTAACAAGTTGTTTTCTCTTTCGGATGTGACAAAAACCGAGCTGGACAAGCTGGAGCAGGATGTAGAGATAATTGGACTTTTCGATGATGGCAAGATTTCGGCTGATAGTGAGTTCAAGCAGGTTACCGATTTATTAGCTCTTTATCAGAAGAATCCACATATAAAGGTGAAGTATATAGATCCCGATAAAGATCCGACCATTATCAATGAGCTTGATCCGGATGGCACTATGGAGCTTAAGAGTACTAACTTTGTAGTACGCAGCGTCGTAAATGGCAATGAGAAGAGAAAGAAGCTGCAATACTATGATTTGTTTGCAGTACAGTTCGATCAGAGCTCTTTCCAGACCTATACAACCGGCTCCACTGCAGAGCAGGGATTTACAGGAGCAATCAAATATGTGACGGCTGAAGTGACACCTGTTGTATATTTTACAGAGGGCCATGACGAAATCGACATGGACTATGAGTATAAGAATGTTAAGGACTACCTGGAAAAGAATAATTTTCTTGTAAAGAAGCTTAATCTCATTTCAGTGGATAAGGTCCCCGAGGATGCTGAAATGGTTATTGTAGCTTCCCCTGGCAAGGATATTACATTAAATGAAAAGGATGTACTTGACGAATATCTCAATAATGGTGGAAATGCTATATTCATGTTTGACTACCAGCCAAACGATCCATCCTATGACCAGTTTAACAGCTTGTTCAGTAAGTTTAACCTTGCTGTAAACTATGACAGGGTCAAGGAAACTAACGAAAACAATCATATACCAAATGATCCCAACACTATACTTCTGAGTGTAAACAGTAACAGCATCATTCCCCAAAGATTTAACACGGTGTTGAACAACTCCAGAAGCGTTAGTATACTAAAGAATGCGAAGGAATATATCACAGCCACTTCGCTGATGAGAACCAGCGAAAATGCCATAGGAGAGATGGTTGACAAGTCCAGGGGCGACGACCTGAACGGGCCACTCGATATAGCTGTAGCTGTAGAATACAAAGGCGGGATGGTTCCGAGCAAGATTATTGTAATGGGAAATGCCTCATTCATTAGCGACAGTGCTTATCAAAACTTTGGTAACTACTATAATAACAGTATGGTTTTCTTCCTGCATTCCATGAACTGGATGATTGACAAGCAGGAGGAGATAATCGTGCCCGCTAAGGATTATGAAAATAACAGGATTACGATAACGCAGCAGCAGACCAGCATTGTAGGCGGAGCGCTTCTTATCCTGTTCCCGCTTCTGATACTCAGTACAGGTCTGGTAGTATTTTTAAGGAGGCGTCATTTATGAAATTGTACAGGAATGCAATTATTCTTATCGTAATAGTTGCGCTTCTTGTTGGAGTATATTTCGCAATTGACCGGTTGAAGCCGAAGGGCGATTTGCCGGGTAACACTTCCGACGACATAATCAGGCTTACTGAGTATACCACTGATCAGATTGAATCAGTGAAGCTGGAGAATCCTGATGGCACCTTTGTTATTGTGAAAGAGGACACGGAATGGGTATTATCTGCGCCCACGGACCTCAAGTATGACTCATCGATTTTGAGCAGCATAGTAATAAATGCAGCCTCCATTGTTGCTGACAAGCTGATAGAGGAGAATGCTCAGGATTTGGGCAAGTATGGGCTTGATAATGTCATAACTGTCACGATTAATGCTAAGGACAATAAGGATACAGTGCTTGAGATCGGAGATGAAACTCCAACCGGGAGCGGGTATTATGTGAAGCTCAGCGGCAAGAGCGATGTTTATACGATTAGCTCTTATACAGGGAATAGTCTTGTTACCAGCAGAAATGGCATGAGATCTAAGCAAATGTTTGACTTTACCTATGAAGACATTAGGTCACTGTCATTGGACAGAAAGGGCGAAAATGTGTTTGCAGCTCAGACGGACAGCGCAGGCAAGGAATGGTCAATGGTCGCACCGATTAAGGGTACCACCAATTCAACTGCTCTGACACCGATGCTGGATGCGCTTGTTAATTCAACCTTTTCAAGCTTCGTGGAGGATAGCCCCACAGACCTTGCCCAGTATGGCCTTGCTAGCCCTTCTTATGTATTTGAGTTTACAACGGCATCTCACGGATCATTTAGGCTGAGCATGGGTACCGAGAAGGTGAAGGGCTCTGAAATATATGCACAGCTGGGCGGCAGCGATGAAGTGTTTACAATGGATATATCTAACTTTGGCTTCCTGGATAAGCCGCTGAAGGAAATTGTTGGTGTATTTGCTTATATTGTCAACATTGATCAGGTAGAGAAGATTGATTTGACCATGGGCGGCAAAACCACCAATATGACCCTTGATGTTTATAAGGATGCAGAGGGGAAAACCGATAACGATAAGGACAAGTTTACCGTAAACGGGATAGATGCGTCTGGTAAGAATGAAGAGGATGACCAGCCCTTCAGAAAGTTCTACCAGGCTCTCATTGGCATAAGCCTGGATGAGATTGATGTGGATGGCGAGCCAACAGGAGAGGCCGAGATTACGATTGAATACACCCTAAAGGATGGAACGATGAAGGTTGAATATGTTTCAAAGGACGACAACTATTATTATGTGGTCAGAAACGGCGAATATGCGGGCATTTTGGTTAGAAAGAACAAAGGAGAGTTCGGTGTGCGCGGCATGAAGGAAGCCTATGATGAAATGATAGACTTCCTTGCCGGTAGCTGAGCTCAATAGCCTTCAAAATATCATAGCTGAGTAATTTAAAGAACGGCTCCCACATAGAATGATATAGCTTAATTCTATGGCTGGGAGCTGTTTTAATGACCGAGGAGCTTAAGAATATTGTTAAGGTTGCCTGCATATACGCCACAAGTATTATCGGAGCGGGCTTTGCCTCCGGGCAGGAGATAATGCAGTTCTTTTCCAACTACAGCAATGGGGGCTTTTACGGTATAATGCTTGCCGGTTTTATGTTTGCTGTTCTGGGTAGCATTGTGCTAAGGAAGATTCACACTGAGAGGATTAGAAATTACGAGGAGTTTCTCTATCCCACATTCGGCTGGCGTGTAGGATGGGTTATTAATGTTTCTGTGACTGTATTCATGCTGTGCATGTTCTGTGTTATGCTGGCTGGTTCAGGGAACGTCCTTTCCGACTGGTTGGGACTTCCGTATGTATATGCAGCGCTTATTATGGGTTTAATCTGTCTGGGGCTTATCATGACAAACATAAGGGGAATTGTGACCCTAAGCACTTTTATAACGCCCCTTCTAGTCGGTGGAATTATTATTGCCGGTGTTGCAGTTTTTTTCTTCAGTAACACACAGGTTTTTCTTGCTTCAGAGCAACTTAGATTTGTTTCGAGGAACTGGATTGTATCGTCACTTCTCTATGTTAGCTACAACAGCATACCGGCGATTGTGATGATGTGCGGCCTGCTACCATATTTGAAGACACGCAGGACAGCGACGGTAGGTGGGCTTGCCGGAGGAATGATTTTATGCCTTACTGCCCTAATCATTCATACCGTTATATGTTCGCTTTACCCTGTGGCGATGGATAAGGAGCTCCCCATGCTGGCGATTTTAAGCAGCTTCAGCAGCTCGGCAGGGAGCCTGTATAGCATCGTATTGTGGCTTGCGATGTTGGTCTCAGCAGTAACCACGGGCTTCTGCTTTGCCGACCGAATCAGTGCATCTGTTAAACTCGACAGAAGGGTTGCTGTAATGCTTACTTGCCTTGCGGCGGTGCCCTTATCAACATTGGGCTTCTCAAGGCTGATATCTTTAATCTACCCAATATTCGGCTATCTCGGACTGTTCATGATTATTGTGCTGCTGGTGCAGAAAATTGCTCAGCTGCAACATTGGCGAAGGAGTGATACATGACATTCCGGCACACTAAACAGTAACCGAAACAAAGACCGCCAGCAAAAGCACGCCAGCCTATATAGCAGGAAATAGATTTCTATGATAAAATAATTACCACATGGAGCATTTACAAAAGAGCTTGCGATGTACACCAAGGAAGAAACAGGGGTGAACCTTTTGATGACACAGCCGGAGCGTGAAGAGGCGAGGTCTGGAGGGTCTAAGGCCGGCATGATTACAGCATTTCTGCTGTTTTTATGCATTATTACAGTTGCGTTTTTTTCATATCAGAGAAGCATTAATCCCGATGCAGATATGAAGGAGCTTATGCAGAAGGTGCGAATTCCAACAGCTGATGTGGCCAAGGAAGCACAGCTTTTATATACCTATGAGTATGATGCAGGCGAAAAGCCCATATTCTTGGCATATAAGAGCAACCTTGTAAAATGCGGCAGCAGTGGCATATGGTTTTTAGACAAGACCGGCGAGATTATCCGGTCAGAAGGTCTCATATACAGCAATCCAATCGTAAAAACCATAGGATCCCAGCTCTTGGTCGCTGATCGAATCACCGGAGAGATATCCGTCCTTGATGAAAAAACTGTTCGCTGGAAAGAGAAGCTTGATACGTCGGTTCTAAATGCCGACATTAATGAGGATGGGTACGTGACGGTTATAACCGGTGCAAAAAGGGACAACAACGTGATAAGAGTATTTGAACCGCATGGTGTGGAGCTGTTTCAAAAGGTCATAGCTAATGATTTTGCGGTTTCCGCCAATGTTTCGCCGTCTGGCAATATGCTCACCCTATCGGGAATCAACACAGGTGCCGTCGGGGTGTTTTCCATTTACAAGTCCTATGATATGAAGGGTAATGATTTGACAAATCTGTCTTTTGAAGAGTCTGCTGAGCTGCTGCCTATTTTCTGGTACAATAATGACGATAGTATCTTTGCTGTGGGAGATAGAGCTGCAGCTTCGATTGGCCCTACGGGCGAGCTAATCTGGGAGAAGCATTTCAGAAGGGTGATAGGCGCCGAGCCTGTCGGGGATGGAAGGCTGGCACTGGTTGAAGAGAGCGCAGATGGAACAATGCTGAAGATTTACTCGTCGGAGGGGGAGGAATTGGCCTTTGGTGTACTAGAGAGCAAGCCGGAAGGAATGAATGCCAAGAGAGGAACTATTTGCGTAAACACTTCAGACATAGCTTATTTTTTTAATGATAAATGCAAAAGCATCAGCAGATATGAAGCAGGCTCACCAATAAAGCAGGTATGCCTTTTAGACAAACGACAGGCCGCCGTGATTACCGACCGACAAGTTGCGGTAATTAACGTATATTAATTATAAATTGATGAAGTCGGTTGTTAACCGGCAGTTTGGAGGGAATATGAACTGGAGTGATATTGTTGTTTTAGGCTTGATTGCCCTATTCGCTATTATTGGTTTGTCCAAGGGGTTTATCATGTCGGTTTACAAATTGCTGGCTTTTGTAGTGTGTATTTTTCTTTCAATTAAGCTTGCACCGGTATTTGCAGCCTTGCTTGAGAAATCAGCAGTCTTCGACATAATAAAGAACGTAATAGTAAAGAATCTTCCGACTATAAGTCAAGAAGCCTTCGCCGCATCGTCTGCTGCTCCGGCAGGCACAGAGGGTGTGCAGGCAATGCTCGGACAACTGGCCCTACCCTTATTCATAAAGGAGTCCTTGCTCGGCAATATGCCCTCACCAACGGAATTGATTAATCTGGATGTGATTTATAATGCAATAGGTGAAGAGCTGACAAAGATGATCATATCCGTGTTAAGCCTGATTGTCTTATATATCGTTTTGAGGATTGTTACAGGCTTTATTGGGCTCCTACTTAAAGGGGTATCAAAGCTGCCGGTATTTAGGCAGATAAATAAGCTTGGCGGGTTTATTCTGGGAGCTCTCCAGGGCTTTCTTGCCATTTACATAATATGCGCCATATTGGTGATGTTCAATTCGAACCCGGGATTTACTCCGATTTTCGAAAATATCAGGACATCTCTTTTCGCCAGAGGCTTCTATGAGAATAATTTCATTATGGGTATGCTCTTTCCAAGCAGCGGTGTTGTATAAGGACTAGGCGGTGCGGTAATAACTGCTATCAATCGGATGACAGGATGTGACAATGGGCGTCAGTAGACATCAATAGATGGCAATCAGAAAGGTTCATGTATTTTGCACTGCCAGAGCTTGAAAAGTAATGCTTCTGACCTTTTTGTATTTATTTATGGACATTATACTGGGAAAAGTAGTAGAATACTTTTAACAAGGCTTCTATGAGGGAGCAAAGTCAGCCGGGGATAACAAAACCCGGCTGTTTTAATAGGCGACAGTCATCAGGGTAAAATAAAGTTATAATTAGCCATTATGAAGAAGGGCGGGCGAGTGAGATGACAAGTGACAAAATTAAGAAGGGCGTTGAGAGGGCTCCGCACAGGGCGCTCTTCAAAGCCATGGGATATACGGATGAGGAGATAAGCAGGCCACTTATAGGAGTGGTAAATTCTAAAAATGAAATTGTGCCGGGACATATACACCTGGATAAGATAGCGGAGGCAGTCAAGGCCGGGATACGGATGGCAGGCGGGACGCCTGTTGAATTCGGAGCCATAGGCATATGTGACGGTATTGCCATGGGACATGAGGGCATGAAATATTCCCTTGCTTCCAGAGAACTAATAGCAGACTCCTGCGAAGCTATGGGGCTTGCACACAGCTTCGATGGCATGGTTTTCATACCGAACTGTGATAAGATTGTTCCCGGAATGCTAATGGCGGCAGCAAGAATTAATGTGCCATCAATAGTTATCAGTGGCGGGCCTATGCTCTCATTGAAACGAAACGGAAAGCAATTGGATTTAAATAGCGTTTTTGAAGCTGTAGGAGCTTGTAAGGCAGGGATGATGACACAAGAGGACGTTGCGGAATATGAGGACCATGCATGCCCCGGGTGTGGGTCGTGTTCGGGTATGTTTACGGCAAATTCTATGAACTGTCTCACAGAGGTTCTGGGTATGGGACTTCCCGGCAATGGTACTATCCCCGCAGTATATGCGCAAAGAGTGCGATTGGCCAAGCAAGCAGGAATGAAGGTCATGGAGCTTGTGGAAAAGAACATTCGGCCTTCGGACATACTCACGCAAGAAGCCTTTGAGAATGCGCTTTGTGTGGATATGGCGCTGGGCTGCTCGACTAATTCGGTTCTGCATCTTCCCGCAATTGCCCATGAGCTGGGGATTGTCATTAATCTGGATATTATCAATCAGATTAGTGCCAGAGTACCAAACCTTTGCAAGCTGGCTCCGGCAGGAGACCATCATGTGCAAGATCTCTATGCCGCAGGCGGAGTTCAGGCTGTAATGAAGGAGCTTTCAAAAAAAGACTTTCTGCATCTGGGGCTTATGACTGTCACAGGTAAAACCGTGGCAGAGAATATTAGTAATGCTGAAGTGACAGACGCAAGTATTATCAGGAGCATCGAGAAGCCCTACAGCCCCACTGGTGGCATAGCAATCCTCAGGGGAAATATCGCACCTGACGGAGCAGTCGTTAAACGCTCTGCTGTTGCAGAGGAAATGCTTGTGCACAAGGGGCCTGCCAGGGTGTTCGATTCTGAAGAGGCTGCAATAGAAGCAATTTATAATGGCAGGATTAGAAAAGGTGATGTGATCATAATCCGCTATGAAGGACCAAAGGGCGGCCCCGGGATGAGGGAAATGCTTGGGCCGACATCGGCGATAGCGGGTATGGGGTTGGACAAGGATGTTGCGCTGATAACCGATGGAAGATTTTCTGGTGCCTCCAGGGGAGCAAGCATAGGACACGTATCGCCTGAGGCTATGGAAGGTGGCATGATCGCAGCGGTTCAGGAAGGTGACATTATCGAGATTAATATACCCGAGGGAAGGCTTAATGTAGATGTGCCCGAGGAGGAGCTTAAAAACAGGATGAGCTCCTGGAAGGCTCCCAAGCCTAGGAATACGACCGGTTATCTGGGTAGATATTCCAGGCTTGTAACCTCAGCCAGTACCGGAGCGGTGCTGAAGTAGAAAAGCTGCGTCCTTTTACCGATTTTGGTCAATCAAAACCGGCTATATGAATGGGGGGTTAAAATGAAATTGACAGGCGCACAGATACTAATAGAGTGCTTAAAGGAACAAGGGGTTGACACTGTCTTCGGATTTCCCGGAGGCGCTGTCCTCAATATATATGATGCCCTATATGAGGCTCAAAATGATATCAGGCATATACTTACATCTCATGAACAGGGCGCATCTCATGCGGCAGATGGATATGCACGCGCAACCGGAAAAACTGGTGTATGTATAGCAACCTCCGGCCCCGGTGCGACTAACCTTGTGACGGGTATTGCAACGGCTTATATGGATTCAGTGCCTATGGTCGCTATTACAGGACAGGTACCTACTGCTCTTTTAGGCAAGGATTCCTTTCAGGAGGTTGACATCACGGGAATCACGATGCCTGTGACAAAACATAATTATATCGTAAAGGATGTAGAGAAATTAGCGGATATTGTCCGTAGCGCTTTTAGGATAGCGGCAAGCGGGCGACCGGGGCCGGTACTTGTCGACATCTGCAAGGATGTGACTGCAGCGGTTACTGAGTACGAAGCTAAAAAACCTGAGCCAATTGAAGTCACTCCTATTGGCGTAACAGAAGCTGAGCTGGAAGAGGCGGCAGCAGTTATTAGTCGTGCAAAGAGACCTATAATAATGGCTGGCGGTGGTGTGACAATTGCAGGGGCGGATGCACAAATGCTTGCTTTAGCTCAGAAGGCTAAGATACCTGTTACAACCACATTGATGGGCTTGGGTTCATTTCCCGGGACTCATGAGCTCTATACCGGTTTGGTAGGAATGCATGGCTCAAGGACATCGAATTTGGCCGCTTCTGAGGCAGACCTGTTTATTGCTATAGGGGCAAGGTTTAGCGACAGGGTCGTCAGCAATGTTAAGAAGTTTGCTCCAGATGCAAAGATTATGCATATTGACATAGACCCTGCCGAGATTGGCAAGAACATTACGGTGCATTACCCCTTGATTGGGAATATGAAGCAGATACTCGGTTCGCTTACAGACAGAATCGAGAATCGTGGGAGGTCTGCGTGGAATGAAAAGATTGCTGAATGGAAGGAACAATACCCTTTGAAATATGATAACGGCGGCTCGCTCAAGCCACACTACATTGTTGAGAGGCTTTATGAGCTTACCGGTGGAGAAGCGTTGATTACCACTGAGGTCGGACAGAACCAGCTTTGGGCCGCACAGTTCTATAAGTATACAAAGCCCAGGCAGTTTATATCCTCGGGCGGCTTGGGAACAATGGGTTACGGCCTTGGAGCCTGCATAGGAGCTCAGATTGGCAGGCCGGAGAAGAAAGTGATTAACATTGCAGGAGACGGAAGCTTCAGAATGAATTGTACCGAGCTTGCAACTGCTGTTGAGTATAAGCTGCCCATTATCGTAGCCATACTGAACAACCATGTGCTGGGAATGGTAAGGCAATGGCAGACGCTCTTCTACAATAAAAGGTATTCAAGTACAACCATTGACAGAGGTACTGATTTCGTGGCACTGGCAGAAGCCTTCGGCGCAGTGGGAATTTCGGTAAAATCCACCGAAGAGGTGGACGATGCACTCAAAAGGGCACTGGCTTCCACTGACAGACCTGTGCTGATCAATTTTGAGATCGGTATGGATGACATGGTTTTCCCTATCGTTCCGCCCGGTGCCCCCATCGATGAGCTTATTGATGAATAGGAATGGATAGTAGACCGCGCTGGCTGAAATTTCAACTAATGGGATGAAAAATGCTTTGGGAAGTCTTAGAAAGCCTTATTTTGTAGCTGATTTACTATAAAATAAGGCCTTTTTGATGCAAAGACACCCCATTACTTGCAAAAACAAGCAGTGTGGTCTGCTTTTTTCTATCTTGACAAGCTCATACAACTAATATATTATGATACTATAAGATGTCTGATGTAATACATCGATTATGCGAGGTAAATATGGTGATTACAGCGATTGAGAAAAAAAGAGTGAGCGATGAAGTCTTCGAACAGATGAAGAATAATATCGTATCTGGCGAATGGGCTCCCGGAGCGAGAATACCCGGTGAGCTTGACCTTGTGGAGCTGTTCGGGGTGAGCAGAGTATCCGTTAGGGAAGCAATACACCGCCTTGTGGGGATGGGCGTTTTGACAATAAGGCGCGGTGAGGGTACCTTTGTTTCAGAAATTTTACCTAGCGATTACTTTGACACGCTGCTTCCCATGATGATGATTGAGAGGCCAAACCTGATCGAGATGCTTGAATTCAGGAACATAATAGAGGTCGAGAGTGCTAAACTGGCTGCTAAAAGAGCTGAAGAAAAAGATATCGGCAGGATGGCCGGCATAATTAAGAAGATGGAAAACAGTCAGGGCGATAGGGAGCTCTTTTCAGCCCAGGATTTGAATTTCCACTATGCGATGGCCATTGCTACTCACAATAACGTTATTATAAAGGTGAATGCAATATTATCTGACATGTTGAAGAAATCAATGGATGAAATCGTTGGTTTGACAGGCTATGAAGGCGGTATATATTATCACAAAAAAATTCTTGATGCTATTAAAAATAAGGATAGCGAACTATCTGCTCTACTCATGAAGGAGCACATCAACACTACTATGGACAAGGTTAAAAAGGGAGATAAGGGTAAAGATAAGTAGGTAAAAATACGTTTAGGGGAAAAGCTAAATAGGTACAAAAACTTTTATGGGCAAGGATAATTAGGAGTAAAGATAATTTTACAATGCTTACACAAACTATTCATTGAAAGGGTTGATTTTATGAAAAGTTCCATCGAAGAGCTAAAGGACAAAGCAAGGGAACTCCGACTGAACATCGTAAAAATGGTAGGGCCAGACAAGGCAGGTCATTTTGGAGGCTCCTGCTCTATTGCTGATGTTGTTGCTGCGCTTTACTTTAGTAAAATGAAGCACGATCCTAAGAATCCTAAGTGGGAGGATAGGGACAGGCTTATTTTCAGCAAGGGCCATGCAGCGATTGTTCAGTATGCGGCACTGGGTATGTGCGGCTATTTTCCAAAAGAAGATTTAGCCAGTTTGAAAACACTGGGTTCAAAGCTTCAGGGCCATCCCGATATGAGAAAGACGATAGGCATTGAGGCTAACACCGGTTCATTGGGCCAGGGCTTATCCATTTCGTGCGGAATAGCCGCAGGGGCAAGGTTGGATGAGAAATCCTACAGAGTCTATTGTATTGTAGGCGACGGGGAAATAAATGAAGGCCAAATCTGGGAAGCTGCCATGGCAGCATCTAATTACAAGCTGGACAATCTGGCGGTAATTCTTGACCGTAACAGGCTACAGGCTACTGGGGCAATAGTTGAACGCTTTGATACAAATCCATTAAAGGAGAAGTGGGAAGCATTCAACTGGAATGTTATTGAAATCGATGGACATGATATGGAGCAAATAGTTAACGCACTCGATAGCGCTGAAAAGGTTAAGGGCAAGCCTACTGTTATCATTGCAAATACGATAAAGGGAAAAGGAATAAAATGTGCAGAAAACAATGCCGCATTTCATAATGGCTCTATGACACAGGAGCAATATGAGCAGGCTTGTAAATGCTTAATGTAAAGGAGCTGAGGATATGGCTATGGATAATAAGACAAACAACAGACAAGATGTGAAGCTCAGCAACCAGAGAAAGGTATATGGGGATACACTGATTGAACTGGGTAAAGAGAACAAGGATATAGTTGTTCTGGAGGCCGATTTGGGAAAGTCGACCATGACATATGGATTCCAGCAGGAATTTCCCGAACGATATTTTGAAATGGGTATCGCCGAAGCAAACATGATTTCATTTGCGGCAGGCCTTTCTCTGACAGGGAAAATACCCTATACAAACTCCTTCGCGGTTTTTGCTTCAGGACGCGCGTTTGATCAGATACGTCAAAGCATATGTACAGCCAGGCTAAATGTAAAGATTGTAGGATCCAGTGCAGGCCTTTCCGACTTTGGTGACGGAGCTACTCACCAGTCTGTGGAGGATATAGCAATAATGAGGGCTATCCCGGAAATGACTGTAATTGCTCCATGCGACGGTGTTGAAACTGAAAAGGTTACAAGGGCGATTGCAGAATATGACGGGCCTGTATATGTTAGGATTTGTAGAAATGATATGCCTGAGGTTTTTCCTAAGGATCAGGAGTTTAAGATTGGGAAGCCCAACATAATAAGGGATGGCAAGGACATAACCATATTCGCTATAGGCATCATGGTTTCAATGGCACTGAAGGCAGCTGAAACCCTTGAAAAGGAAGGGATTTCAGTGAGGGTAGTCAACGTAAGTACTCTTAAGCCATTAGATGAAAAGGCAATAATTGATTTAGCTGCCGGTATGAGGGGCATAGTAACGGCTGAGGAGCACAGTTGTATCGGTGGACTTGCCAGTGTCATCACCTACATTCTACGCGGGGGAGCAGTTCCCATAGAAGTTGTAGCAATAGAGGATGAATTTGGGCAATCGGCCTATAGTCATGACGAATTACTGGTGCACTACGGACTCACTGATAATGATATCGTGAAAAAAGTTAAGAAAATATTAGGCAGGTAGGCATATAGCTTTATCAAGTGCTCTTATGACCTCCGCCTCAGAGCGTATTTTTAGCCCTTCGGGCTAAAAAGAAGTCACTAAAGCGCCCGCGGTTTGGCGTACAATTCGCGCAAGCGCTCATTGAAAAAGCAAAGAAACGATGGATATTGAATAAAATATGAACGGGAGTGAATGGGATGTTGAGAAAGATAGGCTTTATTGGCCTGGGAATCATGGGTAAGCCCATGGCGAAAAACTTACTGAAAGCAGGATACCCACTAATCGTGTATGATATCGTGAAAGAGGCAGTGGATGAACTGATAACAGCTGGAGCGGAACAGGGAAGCTCACCCAAGGATATAGCTCAAAAAGTAGATCTCATCATTACGATGCTGCCAAATTCGCCGCAGGTGAAGGATGTCGTTCTGGGTGAAAACGGAATTATTGAGGGCGTCAAGTCCGGAACCATTGTTGTCGATATGAGCTCGATAGCTCCACTGGCGTCACAGGAAATTGCAGGAAAGCTGAGGGAAGCAGGAGCAGTAATGTTGGATGCACCGGTAAGCGGAGGCGAACCTAAGGCAATCGACGGCACTCTTTCTATTATGGTGGGAGGTCCTGAAGATGCTTTTAAGCAAGTAGAGGATGTTCTGAAAATTATGGGCAGCTCCGCGGTTCTAATAGGAGATGTAGGAAGCGGTAATGTCACTAAGCTTGCCAATCAGATTATTGTTGCGCTGAATATTGCCGCGATGTCAGAGGCTATGGTCCTGGCAACAAAGGCCGGCGTCAATCCGGAAAAGGTGTACCAGGCAATTAGAGGAGGCCTTGCCGGGAGTACCGTTCTGGATGCAAAGGTGCCTCTGGTGCTTGATAGAAACTTCAAACCGGGCTTCCGTATAGAGCTGCACATAAAGGATCTTAAGAATGCAATGGATACGGCACACGGTGTTGATGTACCCGTGCCATTGACGAGTCAGGTATTGGAAATGATGCAGGCGATGAAGGTAGACGGCAAAGCCGGAAACGATCATGGCGGCTTAGTTCAGTTCTACGAGAAGCTGGCAGGAATTGAAGTAAAAAAATAAGAAAGTTGATAATTGATATGAACGGTAAAATCCACCATCGGTAAAACGGGGTGGATTTTATTTTTTGTCAAGTAGTAATGTTGCTAAAATTTAGCAAAAATGTGTTGATTTTTGTTAATACCTATGATTAGACAGTGTTATAAAATAACACGTGTTTATGAAACCGGAAGTCCGCATTGTAAGTGGTCACAACTAAGCTAATAGAAATTATTGAAAAAGGGGATAATATACCTCCTGTGAGAGTTGAATATGACACCCTACTAATTGAACGAGAATCGTGCAAAAGGCATAGATTATTTTTCGGCAAAAAATAAACACGTGTTTATTTCGAGAAGGGAGGGATAACAATGGTAACACTTATTACAGGCGCTAACAGAGGGTTGGGAATTGAACTAGTAAAAGACGGATTACAGAGGGGGCATAGAATTATTGCCACCTATCGCAGCCCGGGGGACGAGCTTTTAAAGCTGAAAGAAACCCATGGGGACAAGCTGCATATGGAAGTAATGGATGTGTCGGATTATGATTCAGTGAAGGCTGCTTGTGGAAGAATAAGCGCTGAGTTTGATGCGATAGATGTTGTGGTGAACAATGCAGCAGTACTGCTGGAGACCAAGTATTACAAGGGTGATCCCATAGTTGAAATGGATCTTGATAAGTTTTACGAGACTTTTGAGATTAACACCTTTGGTCCGGTAAGGGTACTGAAAGAATTTATGCCGCTTATATACAAAAGCAAGGACGGATGTATAGTGAATATTACCTCCGAGGGGGCAAAGCTGAAGAAGGAGGGAAGTCATTATATAGCCTATTCCAGCTCAAAAATAGCACTCAATATGTACACTCAAAAAATACGCAATTACCTTAAAGCTCAAGATGATAAAAAAGACATACGAATTTTTATGATACATCCTGGAAGGATGGATACAATAATGGGTGTTGAAAATGCTCAAATATCTCCTGCAGTTCCTTCCAAAGGCATATGGGAGATTATTGAAAACAAAAAGGATATTAGCTTGGATATACCCTTTATAGACTATATGGGAGAGCAAATGCCCTGTTAATTTTCTTCGAAGGCCTCAAAAGCTTTTGACAGAATTATATAGAAAAGGAGAGGAAGTTATGGACAAAATCGGTGGCACTGACATAATCCAAATCAACATTGTTGTAAGGGACATCGAAAAGACGGTAGAAAATTATGTGAGACTCTTTGGAATTGAAAAACCAAAAATTAAGATTATGCCGCCTTTTGAGGAATCGAATGCGCAGTACAGAGGCAAGCCATGCAGAACAAAGGCTAAAATGTGCTCATTCAAGATGGGTGCAGTCGGCATTGAGTTGATTGAGCCTGATGATGAGCCAAGTGTGTGGAAGGAGTTTCTTGACAAGAATGGCGAGGGGGTGTGCTACCTGGGGCTGTTTGTAGAGAATTCCGCACAAACACTTGAATTTCTTAAAGGGGAAGGTGTTAATCCAGTTCATTGGGGAGGCACTCCAAACGGAAATTGGAATAGCGTGGATGCAGCACACCTGCTTGGTGTAATGCTGAACATAAAACAATAAAGACAGAGGGAGATATAAGGTATGGATAAAAAAATATTAGGTACAAACATTGTTACACAGGTGGCTTTTGTTGTTAATGATATTGAGAAAACAAGCCAGGCATACGCAGATTTTCTTGGCATGGACAAGCCGGAAATAAAAATAACCAAGGAATATGACCAGGTCAAGACGGTATATAAAGGAAAGCCTTCTACTACACGGGCAAAGCTTGCATTTTTCCATCTTACACCTAATCTGGCGATTGAGCTGATTGAACCTGATGCTGAGAAAAGCGTATGGAGAGATGTACTTGAGGAAAATGGAGAAGGGTTCCATCATATAGCGTTTGTTGTTGAAAACACAGATGAGGTCATAGCGCGCCTGGAGAAGAACAATATGCCTTTGATTCAAAGAGCGAATAACTATGCCTATGTAGATGCGACAGAAGAACTTAAAACAATTATTGAGCTTCTTTGGTAGAGACAAGAAGCTCGTGAACAGGTTCCTATTTAATAATATTTATATAAGGAGGAGTAGCAATGATTAAAGGTATTTCACATGTAGCGTACACTGTAAAGAACATGGACGAGGCTTTAAATTTCTATTGCAATGTTTTAGGTTTTGAGAAGGTTTTCGATTTAGACCGGCCTGACGGAAGGCCCTGGATAGTGTATCTGAAGGTGGGCGACAGCCAGTTTATTGAGTTGTTCTACGATGGAAGCATTGAGAATCCTTGGAAGGAAGAGCTGATAGGTTATTCTCATTTATGTCTCGAGGTTGATGATATAAATAAGATCGCAGACCAAATAAAGAGTAAGGGCGTCAAGCTAGATAAGGAGCCTAAGCAGGGCGTTGATCTCAATTGGCAGTGCTGGGTCAGAGATCCTGATGGGAATAGGATAGAACTTATGCAGATGAGCCCGGATTCACCGCAGCTCAAGTCGCTTAAATGATTATCAGGGGAAAGCATTATTGAGAAGAGGAAAAGGCGATGGAGAAGATTTCAACAAATCACATAATAAAAATTGGAATTGTAGTGGATAATATTGAAAAAGCAGCAGAATACTATGCAGACCTGTTTAGTATCGAGAAGCCTTTTATTCGTGTTCCGGATCCAAATAAGGTGCCGGATCAAAAAGCCTATAAATGGTATAAGGGAGAGTATCGCAATTTCAGGATAAAGACTGCAGTGGTAAAGCTTGAGCCCATTTACATTGAGCTGGTTGAGCCCATAGATGACGACAGCCCATGGGCGGATTTCAAGAGGAAGCATGGCTCCGGTGTTCAATTCATGGCATTTAACATTGATGGATTTGAAAGACATTTAGATTTTATGGAAGAGAAGGGAATGCCGGCATTTTTGAAGGAAGAGAAGGGCAAGGAGAGATATGCATATTTTGATACAGCTGCTCTTCTTGGAGTAACCCTTGAGTTCAAGGAAATAGATAAGTGAAAGTAAACTGGGAAAGGGGTGAAGCAGGAAGATAGTAGGGGGAGGTATGAAGGAGGATGAAGCCATTGTACTACTTGGCAGAACTGTATGTACCAAAAACAAATTAAAATGGAGGCAAAACTATGACTAGAAAAGCATACAAAAATGTAGCAGCTATTATCGCACTACTGGTAATGTTCACCATGGCTTTTAGCGCATGTGGGAAGCAAGAAACACCGGCCCCAGCAGAAACTACAGCTCAAACTACTGCACCTGCACAAACCACAGCTCCGGCAGAACCTTCCGGTGAAAACAAGATTGTCAATGCCTGGTTGGGAAGCTGGTGGGCAGATGAGATTCCTGTAATACAGGAGAAATTTGCTGCGGCATATCCGGGCTATGAAGTAAGAATCGAGCCAATACCAATCAACAACTATGTTGAAAATGCTGTTACTGCAATACTTGGCGGTAGCCCTCCGGATGCGCTTGCACTGGATGCTATTATGATACCGACACCTGTAGGAAAAGATTTACTGTTACCGCTTGACGACATGATGCAACGATATAATATGACAGCTGATATGTTCGCTCCTGGGATTTATAATGCAGGCGTATCAAATGGTGTAAATTACGCTATACCTTTCCGTACAGCTCCAAGTGTATTGATGTATAACAAGACTATGTTTGATGCGGCAGGTGTAGATTATCCTTATGATAATATGCCCTTGGATGAGTTCCTTGAAATATGCAAAAAGCTGACGAAGCCAGATGGTTCACAGTTTGCATACGGAATCGCTGGTTCAAAGAGTGACCCGGCTAATGTTTTGAGTTCATTTTGCCCTGCAATATGGGGCAGCGGCGGAGATTTCCTCACAAAGGACCTTTCACAGTCAGCTTTCAACACTCCCGAATCAATAGCAGGCGTTAAGTACTGGGTAGAGCTCTATACAAAGCATAAGGTTGTTCCGGAAGGCTGTGTCAACTATGCCACAACCAAGGACCTGGTACCTATGTTCTTCAATCAGCAGATTGCAATGGTGCAGATGAATGACAGTAACGTATTTAAGGCTCAGGATTATGCAAAAGAGGGCGGATATGAAGTAGGTATGTGCGTTCAGCAGGGCACTTATTCAAGAGGTGGAGGATGGTCATTCACAATTCCTGTAACCGCAAAGAATGTTGAAGGTGCTGAGATATTTATGGACTTCTTTGTTAAACCTGAAGTTATAGGTGAACAGAAGGTTGTAATGCCTGGTGTAATTAAAGCACAGAAAGAATCTGAATACTGGTCCAATCCTACCTTCGACATTTATTACAAGGCTGAGAGCCACACAAAGGTTCTTCCTTTCCATCCGAAGTGGACAGAGATACAGAACGTAATTGTTATGGAGCTGCAGGAGGCTCTCCAGGGAAATGGAACTCCTGAAGAAGCAGCACAAAGAATGCATGAAAAGATTAACGCAATAATCGGCGGCTAGTTAGATTGCTGTATCTAAGCGATTGGATGGTACTTCGGTGCCATCCCTTCGTTTCATTTTACTAGCAAGGTCATTTTGCGATGTAGTATATTTTGAGTTGCAAAGCTCAATTTGCGGGTATGTCAGAAAGTAAGTGACTATATATTGTACTAAATAGCATTAAAGGTTAATCGCAAAAGCCTGAGTAAAATACTAAGAAGATATCCCGGAGGTGAAGCGTTTGCGAATTCTAAATAAAGGAAGAAGGCGTACATTAACGGCATTTGTGTTTGTACTGCCATGTGTTATTCTACTGCTGCTGATGATGGTTTACCCTACTTTACAGGTAGTGCAGTTCAGCTTTTCCAGGTTAAAACTACCTAAGTTTGATGCAACTTTTGTTGGTTTGCAAAATTTTAAGCAAATATTTTCTAACAGTGATTTTATTCAAATAATAATTAATACATTTATTTGGACTGGTGTATCCCTGCTGCTGCGTTTTATAGTAGGATTTATTGGGGCTCTTGTAGCTGAGACGGGGCTTCGCTGGATGAACTCATTTCGTACATTGACCTTACTGCCATGGATGGTCCCTTCAATTGTTGCGGCTAACACATGGCGCTGGATATTCAATGCTGATAACGGACTTTTGAATACACTTATAAGATATATCAACCCAAGCCTTGGGCAGAACTGGCTTGGATCCACCCAACTGGCATTACCATCCGTAATTATTGCCTATTCCTGGGCAGGGTTCCCCTTTATCATGCTTATGCTGTTAGCAGCAATGCAGGGCATTCCAAAGGACTATTATGAGGCGGCAAGAATAGATGGTGCAGGATCCTTAAGGCTATTTAGACATATTACCCTGCCTTCCTTGAAAAACATTATATTAATACTTACCATTATGGAGGTCATAAGCGGGTTTAACAGCTTTGATATTATCTTTACCATGACCGGCGGCGGGCCTGGTATTGCATCGGAAATATTCGGATTATTCATTTACAGAACAGCATTTTCAAATCTTAATTTTGCTGGATCCTCAGCCGCGAGTTTAATTTTAATTATTGCTGCTGTAATACTCATAGCTATTTATGCCCTTTTGGGCAGCAAGAAAAGGATGAAAGGGGGAGCCTACTAATGCATCTAAATGCTAGGAAAATTGTGTTTCGTATTTTTGTCTATACACTATCTGTAGTAATCTTCACATTTGCGATTGCCCCCTTTTTGTGGACTATAATCACTTCATTGAAGGATGAGTTTTCAGTGTATGCAAGGGTACCGTCACTTATTCCCAATCCGGTGACACTTGATAACTACAGACAGGTTATTGAAAATCCGCTCATGCTTAATTACTTCAAGAATACCGTAGTAGTGGCCTTGTCTTCCACTTTTATATCTTTGTTCATTGCACTATTTGCCGCATATGGATTTTCACGTTACAAATTCCCAGGAAGGACGCCGCTGCTCTTTTCGGTACTCTTCATAAGATTATTGCCCCGTGTTTCATTGCTGGTGCCCTTTTATGTAACCCTATCAAGGCTTAACCTGGTAAACACTCATGAGGGTTTGATTCTTGTGTATCTTATTATTGGCATGCCCATAGCAGTATGGCTGATGAAGGGATATATAGATGCTCTCCCTTATGAAATTGAGGAAGCCGCTGTTGTTGATGGCTGCGGACCCTTCGCAATAATTTTCAAGATTATAGTGCCGCAGATAGCTCCGGCGCTGGCATCTGTGGGAATGTTTTCATTCATCCTTGCATGGAATGAATTCCTTTTCCCACTTACTCTTGCTAAAGACTCTTCTACGAGGCCCTTATCGGTTGCACTGGCATTTTACATTGATGACTTTGGAATACAATGGGGTCCCTTGATGGCGGCTTCTGTGCTTATGAGTATTCCTGCTTTGGTGTTTTTCTCATTCGCACAAAAGTATATTGTTAAAGGCTTAAGTGAAGGCGCGGTTAAGGGATAAGGCAGGATGACAGATAGATTAGCAGATATTTAATAAGTAATAAAGAAAGAGGCTAACAAACGATATGAAAAAGGCGAGACTTACTATTGACAAAGAATTTGCTATTTCACAAATTGATGATAAGGTATTTAGCTCTTTTGTAGAACCATTAGGACGATGCATTTATGGAGGAATATATGAACCAGGCCATCCTAAAGCAGACGAAAAAGGATTCAGGCTTGATGTGCTTGAGTTGACAAAAGCGCTTAATGTAACTGCTAACCGATTCCCGGGCGGCAACTTTATTGCTGATTACAGGTGGGAGGATGGCGTGGGACCGAAGGAGCTGCGTCCAAGGCGTCCGGAGCTTGCCTGGCAGTCAATCGAACCGAACACCTTTGGCCTAAATGAGATGGTGGAGTGGTCAAAGCTAAACGGCTCTGACATATTGATGACGGTAAACCTGGGTACGCGCGGCATAGAGCAGGCGCTTGACCTCCTGGAATACTGCAATTTTAAGGGAGGCACCCATTACAGCGACATGAGGATTTCTCATGGTTACAAAGAACCCCATGGCTTTAAATACTGGTGCCTTTCAAATGAGACTGATGGCATATGGCAGATAGGACAAAAAACCGGCTATGAGAACGGCAGACTGGCAAGAGAAACCTCTAAGGCTATGAAGCTGCTGGACAATTCCATAAAAACAGTTCTGGCAGGCAGTTCAGCGCCCTCACAGGATACCTTCCCGGTTTTTGATGCGGAATCACTTGACCAGGCATATGAGTTTGTTGATTATTTATCGGTTCATAGCTACCTGTCAAATCCTGAAAATGATACAAGCAATTATTTAGCTAAATCACTTACGACAGATGCGTTTTTTAAATCCGTCATTGCTACCTGTGATTATATAAAAGCAAAGCACAGAAGTGATAAGACGATGATGATTTCCTTTGATGAATATAATACATGGAATAAGCACTCGAAGGAAAGATTTGAAAATCCGTGGACCTTTGCACCTCCCCTGCTGGAGCAAAATTATGCCCTGGAAGATGCGGTGGTTTTAGGCGGGTTACTTATAACAATCCTGAAATATACTGATAGAATTAAAATCGCCTGCTTATCTGAGCTGGTAAACTGCATTTCGCACATACGTACTGAGAATGGAGGAAGCTGCTGGACTTTACCCCCCTATTATACATTCCTGCATTTCTCGAAGTATGCCAGAGGTACCGCTTTGCAGCCTAAGGTTGACTCGCCGAAATATGATTCTCAGCAGTTTACTGATGTTCCATATGTGGATGCAATTGCGACTATGGATATGGATGAAAACATTACTGTTTTTGCCATTAACCGAAATCTGGAGGACTCAATGATTCTGGAGACAGAAATGCGAGGCTTTGAAAACTATAATGTAGCTGAGCACATTATCCTTGAAGGGGCTGACCCAAAGGACACAAACACTAAAGACAATCCTAATAAGGTAATGCCTCATTCAAATGGTAATGCTGCTATTGAAGACGGCAAGGTGCAGGCGACACTTCCCAAGCTTTCATGGAATGTGATTAGGCTTACTAAGATATAAGACACAAGCTAACTAATTAATTATGATAAAGGAGCTACAGAAAATGAGCAAAAAAATTACTTTCCCCCAAGGCTTTGAATGGGGTACCGCTACTGCGTCCTATCAGATTGAAGGAGCATATAAGGAGCAAGGCAGAGGAGAGAGCATTTGGGATAGATTTTCCCATACGCCCGGTAATATTCTCGATGAAACCAATGGAGATGTTGCCTGTGATTTTTTCCATCGCTACGAAGAAGATATAGCGATTGCGAAAAAGCTTGGGCTACAGGTATATCGTTTGTCCATCAGCTGGCCGCGTATATACCCGGAAGGTACCGGAGAAGTGAATCGTCAGGGAATAGAGTTCTACCGTAATGTTCTGAAATGCTTGAAGGATAATGGAATAAAAGCGGCGGTCACTTTATACCATTGGGATTTGCCACAGAAGCTGCAAGATCGCGGTGGATGGGCAAATCGAGAAATTGTCGGCTGGTTTGAAACATATGCGAAAACGTTGTATGCTGAGCTGGGCGACCTTGTTGATTACTGGATTACTCTCAATGAGCCCTTTTGCTCCTGCATAAAAGGTTATTGGGTAGGAGATCATGCGCCGGGTTACCATGATTATTCTATGGCGCTGGCAACCGTGCACAATATTTTGATGTCACATGGAGCTGCAGTCAAGGCTTACCGTAAAACTGGATTTAAAGGCGAGATTGGGGTGACGCTGAACCTCAATCTCGCTTACCCCCATAATCCTGATAATCCAGAGGATCTTGAAGCTGCGAAAAGGGTTAATATGCAATACAACAATTTATTTGCTGATCCGGTGCTTAAGGGAATTTATCCTCAGGGATTTTTCGATTATTTGGAGGGAAGGGGAGTAGTTTTGCCAACTATTCTTCCGGGTGATATGGAGCTGATAAATCAGGAACTGGATTTTCTTGGTGTAAATTCCTACTACACGATTTACGCCAAAGCAGATCCGGACAACTGGCCTTTGGGAATGAAGCAGGTAACTTCGGGCAGAAATAAAACGGATGCCGATTGGGAAGTTGTTCCCGAGGGAATGTATGAGCTTCTAAAATGGATCGATGCAAGCTATCATCCTAAGAAAATTATTATTACTGAGAATGGGGCTGCCTCCAACGATTGGGTAAACCAGGACGGCAAGGTGGAGGATCCGAACAGAATAGATTACCTCAGGCAGTATTTAACCGCAATCAATCAGGCAATGAATGAAGGTGTTCCGGTAAAAGGCTATTATGTATGGTGTTTTTGTGATAATTTCGAATGGGCTTGGGGACTGAGCAGGCGTTTTGGTATAGTATATGTAGATTACGCTACTCAGCAAAGAATTCCTAAAGAAAGTGCCTACTGGCTGTCCGATGTTATTAAAAATAATGGATTTTAGGAGATGATCAGATGAGCAAAACAATTGTAGTAACAGGTGCAGGCCGAGGATTGGGGTACAGCGATTGCTCTTGATATTGACAACATACCAAAGGATTTGCTATATATGGAGCATACACGCAAGCCACTACCCTGGTAGTTTTGTGTGAATATAGGTCGGAATACTAGATTATGTCAACCGCTGAAAGGACTGAGTATAGCATATGAGAAGGGTTAAAATCGGGATCATCGGGTGCGGAGTAATCAGCCATACCTACTTATCTAACATTAAGGCGTTTTTCCCATGGCTTGAGATTGCTGCTTGTGCCGACATATATACTGATAAGGCAAGAGGCGTAGCAGAAAAATATTCAATAGCCAGGGCATGCACTGTCGATGAGCTTTTGGAGGATGAAAGCATCGAAATCGTTATCAATCTGACTATTCCGGCTGCACACGCTCAGATTAACCAGAAGGCATTATTGTCAGGTAAGCATGTGTATTGTGAAAAGCCACTTGCCTTATCTGTTGAAGATGCGCGCAGTACGGTTGAGCTGGCAAAAAGCAAGAATCTGATGCTTGGCTGTGCACCAGAAACCTTTTTAGGGGCCGCCCTTCAAACATGCAGAAGGATTATTGATGAGGGTTGGATTGGCAAGCCGATATCAGCCACCGCAAACATGATTTCTCACGGTCCTGAGACATGGCATAGTTCACCTGAGTTTTTCTACAAAAAGGGCTCGGGGCCGATGCTTGATATGGGACCTTACTATCTTACGGCGCTGGTGTCACTGCTGGGGCCTGTTAGGAGAACGGCATGCTTTGCCAGTATCGGCAGCAAGAAAAGAACCATACACAGCAACCCGCTTAAGGGTAAGGAAATGGACGTGGAGGTGCCTACATCATACACCGGTATTTTGCAGTTTGACAGCGGTGTCCACGCAAACATTAATATGACCTTCGATGTCTGGCTGTCCAACTTGCCCAAGCTGGAGATATACGGAACAGAAGGAAGCTTGTTTGTGCCGGATCCTAATATGTGCGCCGGACAGATTAAGATATTCCGAAAGGAAAAGGTGCTGGATCAGCTGAATAGTAAAAACTACAATGAAGAGAATGCGAAGACCTATTCTACTGACTTTGGCAGCTTACAGGAGATGCCTCAGCTTTACCAGCAGCCCTTGGACTATTTCAGAGGGCTTGGCGTGCTTGATATGGCTTTTGCTCTGGTTAACGGCCGCAGGCATCGTGCAAATGAGGAGCTGGCATATCATGTCACAGAAGCATTGCTGAGCTTTGATACCGCGGCGGGAAATGGCGGAGTGTATCATATGGAATCCACATGCCAGCGGCCTGAGCCCCTACCCATAGGACTGGATTTTGGAGAGCTGGATTAGTAGACTTACCGGCATAGGAATAACGCACTGTTGAAAACTTTAACTAGTGGGAAGAAACATGCCTAAAAAAGCCTTATTTTATAGACGGTTAGCCATAAAATGAGCTGAAATAAGGGTATTGTACTAAAATTGCACCCCATTACTTGCAAAAGATAGCAGTGCGGTCTACTCGCAAAAAGCATCCTCTAGATAGTTCTTGACAATGAGTTTATTATATGATAAATTATTTATTGCTCCGTCTTGGAGGTCTTTTTTTTTGCTATCAACTATTGTAGCTGAAAAACAGGAATATGAACCAATAGGCTGTGCACCCTAAAAGAAAAAGGGGCTGGAGGTGTTGCAAAATGAGAGTTAAAATTATAATGGCATGTGCAGATTGCAAGCAGAGAAACTACAGCACAAAGAAGAACAAGAAGAACGATCCTGACAGGATTGAAATGAAGAAATACTGCAAGTTCTGCCACAAGCATACGTTACACAAGGAAACAAAATAAGTTAGTGGAGGTACGAGTGATGGCTGAAAATGCAAAAACATCTAAACTGACCAATTTCAAGAATAAATTCGTCAAGTTTTTCAAGGATATCAGGACGGAATTGAAGAAGGTTATCTGGCCTTCAAGAAAACAGCTAATTAATAGCACAATATCAGTGCTGCTTATTTGTCTTCTTCTCGGTGCAGTGGTTTGGGTCTCTGACTTAGCTTTTGGGCAGTTAGTTGCATGGACTCTGAGGAAATGATGAAGGAGGACATAATACACAATGGTTGTAAATGAAATGCCAGAAATAGCCAAATGGTATGTAGTGCATACATATTCCGGCTATGAAAACAAAGTAAAGGCCAATCTGGAAAAGATAGTTGAAAACAGAAGCATGCATGAGCATATTCTGGATATTGTTGTACCGATGGAAGAACAGATCGAAATAAAGGATGGCAAGAAAAAAGCCACTCTAAGGAAAGTATTTCCCGGCTATGTTCTGGTTAAAATGGTCATGACGGATGAATCCTGGTATGTTGTTAGGAATACCAGAGGCGTAACCGGCTTTGTGGGTCCGGGTTCAAAGCCCGTGCCGCTGACAGACGAAGAAGTAAGAACAATGGGTGTTGAAGAGTTTGCACCTATGCTTGATTATGAAGTGAATGACAATGTGAGAGTTATTAGCGGCCCTCTTGAAAACTTCATCGGTATTGTTGAGGATATCAATATGGAGAAGAAGAAGGTAAGGGTTGCAGTTTCCATGTTTGGAAGAGAAACTCCGGTTGAACTGGAGCTGACACAGATACAGAAGTTATAGTTTGATAGGTAGAAGGCCCAGGGGCCTCTTTCTATAAAGGCAGTAAGGTAAGAAGCGTAAATTATTACGGTTCATGAAAAGAATTGGGAGGTGGATGAAAGCCATGGCTAAAAAAATTACGGGTTATATTAAGCTTCAGATTCCTGCGGGGAAGGCAACTCCGGCTCCACCGGTTGGACCAGCTTTAGGACAGCATGGTGTAAACATCATGGGATTTTGCAAGGAGTTTAATGAGAGAACTGCTAAAGATGCGGGATTGATCATTCCTGTCATTATCACCGTTTATGGTGACAGATCTTTTTCCTTTATAACAAAAACTCCTCCGGCGGCAGTACTTTTAAAGAAGGCCTGCAAAATCGAAAGCGGTTCCGGTAAGCCGAACAGCGAGAAGGTAGCAAAGATTAAGATGGCAGAGGTTAAGAAAATAGCCGAGATTAAAATGCCTGACCTTAATGCAGCTAATATCGATTCAGCAGCCAGAATAATCGCCGGTACAGCCAGAAGCATGGGCATTACGGTGGAGGAGTAAGCAGAAGGTAAGCAAGAAGTGGGAGGAACTTAGTTTCCGAAAAATATTACCACATAAGCGTTTTCGCAATGCGAAATCGCCGTGAAGGAGAGGATAATAGTGAAGAGAGGAAAGAAATATCTCGAGAGCGCTAAGCTCGTTGACAAGACTGCATTATATGATCCGGCACAGGCTCTGGATCTTGCTAAGAAGACCGCCAAGGCTAAGTTTGACGAGACCGTTGAAGCACACATCAGACTTGGCGTTGACTCAAGACATGCTGACCAGCAGGTCAGAGGCGCAGTTGTTCTTCCACATGGCACCGGTAAAACTGTTAGAGTGCTTGTGTTTGCAAAGGGCGACAAAGCAAAGGAAGCGGAACAGGGTGGAGCAGATTATGTAGGAGCGGAAGACCTTGTTGCAAAGATTCAGAATGAGAACTGGTTTGATTTTGATGTGGTTGTAGCTACGCCTGATATGATGGGTGTTGTAGGTAGACTTGGTAAGGTGCTTGGACCAAAGGGGCTTATGCCAAACCCCAAGGCAGGTACAGTTACAATGGATGTTGAAAAGGCAATCGCAGACATAAAAGCCGGTAAGATAGAGTATAGGCTGGATAAGACAAATATTATTCACTGCCCGATTGGAAAGGTATCCTTTGATCTGGATAAGCTCAATGACAACTTCCGCACTCTTATGAGTGCAATTGTCAAGGCTAAGCCGGCTGCTGCAAAGGGTCAGTACCTCAAAAGCGTAGTTGTTACAACTACTATGGGCCCTGGTATTAAGGTAAATCCTGCCAAGGTAACCGATTAGTTTGGGATTTTGCTTTACAAGCAGTGAATAATGCTGTAATATAGATTTTGGCTGTTCGAACAGTCGTAACTGAATATGTAACATACCGCAGACAGCAGGTGCCCAGTGCATAACAGGCGAAAGCCGGCCCGCCGAGGATGAATTGATTTAGATAAAGATCATAACCCTTGATGTCTGCTGCATGTAGATACAAGGGTTTTTCATTATTATGATATATAAAGAGGAGGTGGGAGATTTGCCCAAGGAAAACACTATAAAACAGAAACAAGAAGTTGTTAATACTATCAGTAGCAAGATGAAAGCAGCGAAGGCCATTGTTTTTGCTGATTACAGAGGATTGACTGTCGAGCAGGACACTCAGCTTCGAAGCGAGCTTAGGAATGCAGGTGTTGAGTATAAGGTTGTAAAAAACACGCTTACCAGATTCGCGGCTAGGGAGAATGGGCTCGATGGTCTTGACGAGTTCTTCAATGGACCGACAGCGATGGCTTCAAGTGAAAGTGATCCTGTAGCACCTGCTAAGATATTGTGTGAGTTTGCCAAGAAAAACAACAAGCTTGAGCTCAAGGTAGGTGTTGTGGAAGGTAGGATTATTGATGTGAACGGTATGAAGGCTTTGGCCGAGCTGCCGTCGAAGGAAGTGCTTCTTGCCAGAGTGCTTGGTGGTCTTAATGCGCCGATATCCGGGCTGGTCAATGTTCTCAATGGGAACATTAGAGGCTTGGTAGTTGCACTTAACGCAATAGCAGAACAGAAAGCAAAAGCAGCGAATGCTTAGCATATTAGTAGTTAAAATTTAAATTAAACAAAAATTATGGAGGTATTTTAAAATGGCTAGTGATAAAGTTGTAAAGTTAATCGAGGAAGTAAAGGAATTGACAGTATTGGAGCTTGCAGATCTCGTTAAGGCTCTCGAAGAAGAGTTTGGCGTATCAGCAGCAGCCCCTGTAGCAGTAGCAGCAGCACCGGCAGCGGGCGGAGCAGCAGCACCTGCAGAGGAAGAAAAGACTGAATTTGATGTAGTTCTCAAGGACGTTGGCGCAGAGAAGATTAAGGTTATTAAGGTAGTTAGAGAAATCACAGCTCTTGGGCTGAAAGAAGCTAAGGATCTGGTTGACGGAGCTCCTAAGACTGTTAAGGAAAATGTCAGCAAGGAAGAAGCTACTTCGATTCAGGAGAAGTTTAAGGAAGTTGGCGCTACAGTAGAAATCAAGTAATTCAACTTACCCACCTCAGCTTGAGAATAGATGGGAAAGCTAATTTATCCAGTGGATGACCGCAAAAAGTTGTTCACTGGATTTATTTTTGTCCATTATTGGAATCCCTTAAAAAACTGCCCAAAAAAACTTTGGAAATTACGAAAAATACAGCACAAATATTACGTTGACAAGTTGACAACGATGTGTTAGAATTATAAACTGCGTTATAATTGAAATGTGATAATTTTTGCATTTTTACAGACTGATTTCTTCACAGAACGATTATAGCACAGGAGAATAAATTAGACAAGAATTGTTAATAATTAATTAATGGTTGTTTAGGCAATTTTATGGTAAGATTGCCAGCGTGGATTAGCCCCAAAAGCTTTTAATAATACTACTAAAAGCTTTAAAATATACACCGGTGTTTCGGACGAGTTTTGTACGGATACGGCCGGTGATCCGGTTGGATTGCATGAATGCAAGCCTTTCAAGTGAGGTTTTTGATATGCAGTCTTGATTTTTGAAAAAAAGCATGGCAAAAACCTGGAAAGTGATGTTCGATTTACAACAAATCATAATTTATGAGGTGATTTTTAATGGTACATCCCGTACAACTGGGCCGAAATACAAGGATGAGCTACTCCAGAATAAATGAAGCCCTGGAGATGCCCAATCTAATTGAGGTGCAGAAGAACTCTTACAGGTGGTTTCTGGAAGAAGGTCTTAGAGAAGTATTTAGGGACGTGTCGCCGATCCAGGATTATACTGGCAACCTGATACTGGAGTTTCCGGATTATAAGCTCGAGGATGATAACCCAAAGTACAGTGTTGAGGAATGCAAGGAAAGAGATACTACATACTCCGCGCCTCTGAAGGTTAAGGTTCGTCTGATTAATAAGGAAACCGGCGAGGTGAAGGAACAGGAAATATTTATGGGTGATTTTCCTCTGATGACTGAGAATGGTACCTTTGTTATTAATGGTGCCGAGAGGGTTGTTGTCAGTCAGTTGGTCAGGTCTCCCGGAATTTACTTCTCAAGGAAGCTGGACAAAACAGGTAAGAATCTCTATTCTGCTACAGTAATTCCTAATCGTGGTGCATGGCTGGAATACGAGACCGATTCAAATGATGTTATGTATGTCAGGATAGACAGGACCAGAAAGCTGCCTATTACCGTCATACTTCGTGCGCTCGGGTACGGAACGGATTTAGCTATTTCAGAATTGCTCGGTGAAGATGACAGAATTTTGGCAACGATACAAAAGGACAATGCCAAGACGACTGATGAGGGCCTGATTGAGATTTATAAAAGACTCAGACCCGGTGAACCGCCGACAGTTGAGAGTGCCACGACACTTTTGAACAATTTGTTCTTTGATCCTAAGAGATATGATCTTGCAAAGTTCGGAAGGTTTAAGTTTAATAAGAAGCTTTCTATTTCTTCGAGAATAATGGGGCACAGGTCTGCAGAAAAGATAATTAATCCCGAAACCGGTGAAATCATTATCGAAGAAGATGAAGTAATAGATAGAGAGAAAGCCAAAGAGATTCAGAATGCAGGGATAAATTCTATCTATCTTAATATTGAAGGTAAAAAGGTCAGAGTAATTGGTAATGGTACGGTGGATCTTGGAGCCTTCGTAGGCTTTGATACATCTGATATGGGTATTACGGAGAAGGTCTGTTTGGGACCTCTGAAAAAGCTCATGGAGGAGAACGAGTCGGAGAAGGATTTGAAGAAGGCAATTTTAGATAATGTGGATAAGCTTGTACCGAAGCACATTACAGTCGAAGATATTATTGCCTCCATTAACTACCTTATCCATCTAAACTATGACATAGGCTCCGATGACGATATAGATCATCTTGGAAACAGAAGGCTACGCTGCGTTGGTGAGCTTCTGCAAAACCAGTTTAGAATAGGTCTATCAAGAATGGAAAGAGTGGTTAGGGAAAGAATGACCATTCAGGATATTGACATTGTTACGCCTCAGGCATTGATTAATATCAGACCCGTAGCGGCTTCGATTAAGGAATTTTTCGGAAGCAGCCAGCTGTCTCAGTTCATGGATCAGACCAATCCACTTGCAGAGCTGACCCACAAGAGGCGCCTGAGCGCATTGGGACCCGGAGGCCTTAGCAGAGAGAGAGCTAGCTTTGAGGTGCGTGACGTCCACTATTCCCATTATGGCCGCATGTGTCCAATTGAGACACCTGAAGGCCCAAACATTGGATTGATAGGATCCTTGAGCACTTATGCTCGAATCAATGAATATGGCTTTATTGAAGCACCCTACAGAAGAATTGACAAGACTAAGGGAGTAGTTTCAGATACGATTGATTATCTTACAGCGGATGAGGAGGATTTATTCATCATAGCTCAGGCCAACGAGGCGCTGGACGGGGATAACAGATTCAAAGACAAGAAGGTTTTGTGCAGATACAAGGATGATATCCTTGAGGTCGAGAGCGATCGCGTGGATTACATGGATGTATCGCCCAAGCAGCTGGTTTCTGTTGCGACGGCTATGATTCCTTTCCTTGAGAATGATGACGCAAACCGTGCTTTGATGGGTTCAAACATGCAGCGTCAGGCGGTGCCATTGATTAAGCCGCAAGCTCCAATCATAGGGACGGGTATCGAATACAAAGCCGCTAAGGATTCTGGAACAGTAGTGCTTGCGCGTAGTGCGGGCACAGTTGATAAGGTTTCGGCGGATGAGATAGTTGTACGCACAAAGGGCGGGAAAAAGGAACACTACAAGCTTTTAAAATACACCAGGTCCAACCAGGGCACCTGTATAAATCAAAGACCTTTAGTTAAGAGAGGCGATGTTCTTAAGGCAGGCGATGTTATTGCCGACGGTCCGTCTACTGATAAGGGTGAGATCGCTCTTGGAAAGAACGTCCTTATCGGCTTCATGACCTGGGAAGGTTACAATTACGAGGATGCTATCCTGATTAGCGAGAAGCTTGTTGAGGATGATGTTTTCACCTCTATTCATATTGAAGAATATGAAGCGGAGGCCAGAGACACTAAGCTGGGCCCCGAGGAAATTACCCGTGATATACCTAATGTAAGTGAAGAATCCCTTAAGGATCTTGATGACAGAGGTATTATCAGGATTGGTGCAGAGGTCAGAGCCGGCGATATTCTGGTAGGAAAGGTTACACCAAAGGGTGAAACAGAATTGACGGCTGAGGAAAGGCTATTGAGAGCTATCTTCGGCGAGAAGGCTAGAGAAGTAAGAGATACCTCGCTGAGAGTTCCCCATGGAGAATCCGGTATTATCGTTGATGTCAAGGTATTTACCAGAGAAAATGGCGACGAGCTGCCGCCTGGAGTCAATCAGCTGGTTAGGTGTTATATTGCGCAGAAGAGAAAGGTGTCCGTTGGAGACAAGATGGCAGGAAGGCACGGTAACAAGGGCGTTATTTCCAGGGTGCTTCCTGAAGAGGATATGCCCTTCCTTCCCGATGGCACACCCCTTGAGATTGTGTTAAATCCCCTCGGTGTTCCTTCGCGTATGAATTTAGGACAGGTACTGGAGGTTCATCTTGGCTATGCTGCAAAAGCACTGGGATGGCAAATTGCGACACCCGTATTTGACGGCGCAATGGAGCAGGATATCGTTGATACGCTTCAAGAGGCTGGACTGGCTGAGGATGGCAAATCCGTACTTTATGATGGAAGAACAGGGGAAGCCTTTGAAAATCGTGTAACGGTTGGTTATATGTATATACTTAAGCTGGCGCATCTTGTCGATGATAAGATACATGCCCGTTCAACAGGACCTTATTCTCTTGTTACACAGCAGCCTCTTGGCGGTAAGGCACAGTTTGGCGGACAGAGGTTTGGAGAGATGGAGGTTTGGGCTCTCGAAGCATATGGAGCTTCATATACCTTGCAGGAGATTCTAACGGTCAAGTCTGACGATGTTGTCGGTAGAGTTAAGACCTATGAATCCATTGTCAAGGGAGAAAACATTCCTGAACCGGGCATCCCAGAATCGTTCAAGGTACTGATTAAGGAGCTTCAGAGTCTGGCCCTTGATGTTAAGGTGTATTCTGAGGAGCGTGAAGAAATCACCATTAAGGAATCTGCAGAGGACGATATGGAAGAGCTCAATGTAAACATTGAGGGGCGCGAGGATGAAACGCCTGCAATCGATTATGAAGACCTGACAGATGATTTGATAGATGATGGAGATATTGACGATTTTGATATCGGCGAGATCATATCCTCTGATGATAGTATTGATGTCACTCTCGGAGACGACTTATTCTCCGAGGATGAGGATTTCGGTGAAAACCTGGACGATGAGGATTTTTAGGAGGGAGATGTGGCCATGTTTGAAATGAATAATTTTGATGCTATTAAAATTGGTTTGGCTTCCCCGGAGAAAATCAGAGAATGGTCAAGGGGAGAGGTTAAGAAGCCTGAAACAATTAACTACAGAACCTTGAAGCCCGAACGGGACGGCCTTTTCTGCGAGAGGATCTTTGGACCTCAAAAGGACTGGGAATGCCATTGCGGCAAGTATAAAAGAATTAGATATAAAGGTATCGTTTGTGACAGATGCGGCGTTGAAGTAACACGCTCCAAGGTAAGACGAGAGCGTATGGGCCATATTGAACTGGCTGCCCCTGTGTCTCACATATGGTATTTCAAAGGTATCCCCAGTAGGATGGGTCTTATACTTGATATGTCCCCGAGGGCACTTGAGAAGATACTGTATTTTGCCTCCTATGTCATTATTGATCCCGGACAGACGCCTCTTTCAAAGAAGCAGATCATGACCGAGAAGGAGTACAGGGATAGTGTAGATAAGTTCGGATATAGCTTTAAAGCCGGTATGGGCGCAGAGGCTGTAAGAGAGCTGCTGATGGAAATTGATCTGGAAAAGCAGTCTAAGGAACTGAGAGCCGAGCTCGAGGATGCTACAGGGCAAAAGCGCATTAGGATTATAAAGAGGCTTGAGGTGGTAGAGGCCTTCAGACTTTCAGGGAATATGCCTGAGTGGATGATTCTGGACGTGGTACCGGTTATTCCGCCCGAGCTGCGTCCTATGGTGCAGCTGGATGGTGGCAGATTTGCTACCTCGGATCTTAATGACCTCTACAGGCGCGTAATTAACAGAAATAACCGTCTTAAGAGATTGTTGGATTTGGGTGCTCCTGATATTATCGTAAGAAATGAGAAGAGAATGCTGCAGGAAGCTGTAGACGCTCTTATAGATAATGGTAGGAGAGGAAGACCTGTAACGGGTCCTGGAAACAGGCCTCTTAAGTCGCTTTCAGATATGCTTAAAGGCAAGCAGGGACGTTTCCGACAAAATTTGCTGGGAAAACGTGTTGACTATTCCGGACGATCTGTAATTGTTGTGGGACCGGAGTTGAAAATATTCCAGTGTGGTCTTCCTAAGGAAATGGCACTGGAGCTGTTCAAGCCCTTTGTGATGAAGAAGCTTGTAAATGACGGCTTGGCGCATAACATTAAGAGTGCCAAGAGAATGGTGGAAAGAGTCAAGCCTGAGGTTTGGGATGTTTTAGAGGAAGTTATCAAGGAGCACCCGGTTCTATTAAACCGTGCACCTACGCTCCACAGACTAGGAATTCAGGCTTTTGAGCCTGTACTGGTCGAGGGTAAGGCATTGAAGCTTCATCCTCTGGTGTGTACCGCATATAATGCTGACTTTGATGGTGACCAGATGGCTGTTCACGTACCGCTGTCGGCAGAGGCACAGGCGGAAGCCAGATTTTTGATGCTCTCTGCAAACAATTTGCTTGCTCCGAAGGATGGGAAGCCTATTACTGTACCGACACAGGACATGGTACTGGGCTGCTACTATCTCACAATTGACCGAGAGGGTGAGCCTGGTGAGGGCAAGATATTTGGGTCTCTGAATGAGGCTGTAATGGCTTATGAGAACGGTTATGTGGGGCTTCACGCGCTGATACACATCAAAGTTACCAAGACCATTGATGGCAAACCTCAATCGAAGATTATTGATGCAACTGTTGGGAAACTGTTGTTTAACGATGCGATACCTCAGGATTTGGGCTTTGTCGATAGAACAGATCCCGAGAAGCAATTTGATTTGGAGATATCCAGCTTGGTTACTAAGAAGGAGCTTGGAAAGATTATTGATAGATGTATCAAGGTGCATGGCACAACACACACTGCTATTGTACTTGATAAAATCAAGGACCTGGGCTTCAACTATTCGACCAAGGGCGCCATCACAGTAAGCGTTTCGGATATGATTATCCCTGGTGTAAAGAAGACCTATATTGATGAGACTGAACAGAAAATTGACAACATCACCAAGATGTACAAGAGAGGACTTATTTCCGAGGAGGAAAGGTACAACTCTGTAATACAGGCGTGGACGCAAACCGGTGAAAACCTGACCCAGGCTTTGTTGGACTCAATGGATAAGTTCAATCCTGTATTTATGATGTCCCAGTCAGGGGCCAGAGGAAGCATCAGTCAGATTAAGCAGCTGTCAGGTATGAGGGGACTTATGGCTGATACATCGGGAAGAACGCTCGAGATTCCGATCAGAGCGAATTTCCGTGAGGGCTTGAACGTTCTGGAATACTTTATATCCACTCACGGTGCAAGAAAAGGTCTTGCAGATACGGCCTTAAGAACCGCTGACTCGGGTTACCTTACACGTCGTCTGGTTGATGTTAGTCAGGATGTTATTGTTAGAGAGCTGGACTGCGGAACCAGGAAGGGCATTGAAGTAGGCGACATCAAGGATGGTAGCGAGATAATTGAAGGTTTGGCGGAAAGACTGGTAGGCAGATATACTGTAGAGCCAATAGTTAATCCTGAAACCGGAGAAATCATCATAGAGGGTGATAAGAAGATAACTGATGACGAGGCCGAAAGGGTTGTTAAGGCAGGCATTAAAAAGGTAAAAATCAGGTCAATGCTTACATGCCATTCTGAATATGGTGTATGCGCCAAGTGCTACGGTGCAAACCTTGCTACAAATGAGGATGTTAATGTTGGAGAAGCAGTTGGTATTATTGCTGCCCAGTCCATTGGTGAGCCGGGTACGCAGCTCACTATGAGAACCTTCCACACAGGCGGTGTTGCTGGTGAGGACATCACTCAGGGTCTTCCGCGTGTTGAGGAGCTCTTTGAAGCCAGAAAGCCAAAGGGACTTGCGGTTATTTCAGAAGTGGCAGGTACTGTGACAATCAGCGATACAAAGAAGAAGAGAGAAGTCATTGTAACTACTGAAGACGGAGAGGCTCGTACCTATATGATCCCCTACGGATCCAGAGTGAAGGTATCCGACAATGATGTAATAGAAGCGGGCGATGAAATTACTGAAGGCTCAGTCAATCCCCATGACATTCTTAAGATCAAGGGCGTTAAGGGAGTTCAGTCCTACTTGCTCCAGGAAGTTCAGAGAGTGTATAGATTGCAGGGCGTTGATATTAATGATAAGCATATTGAAGTAATCATCAGGCAAATGCTTAGGAAGGTCAAGATTGAAGATGCAGGCGATACAAACATGCTTCCCGGCGGACTTGTGGATATGTTTGATTTCGAAGAAGAGAATGCACGGGTTACAGCAGAGGGCTTGAGGCCAGCTAAGGGAAAACGCACCTTGCTGGGCATTACCAAAGCCTCACTGGCTACAGAATCATTCCTGTCTGCGGCTTCCTTCCAGGAGACCACTAGAGTATTGACCGAAGCTGCTATCAAGGGCAAGGTGGATCCACTTGTTGGACTGAAGGAGAACGTGATAATTGGTAAACTGATTCCGGCTGGAACGGGCATGAGCAGATATAAGGATATTACAATAAGCACGGTTTCGGAGTAATGGCACAGGGTGACGTTTTCCCTGTGTTGGGCATTTTGCGATGTTACATGTTTTGAGTTCCGCTTCACAATACATTGCG
>JAAYBT010000220.1 GCA_012730015.1 Clostridiaceae bacterium | reverse complement strand
AGCGATAGATAATATAGGTAGACAACATGGTCAGGGTGTCACCTTCACAGGCAAATACGATATTATCCCGTTCAAAAAGCATATTCCAGGCAAGGCAGGGCGTTGTGTCACAGTTGAAGGATTCATTGAGGCAATTGGCTCCGACCCCGGCCACATCGCCGCCGATTTCTTCGATAACCTCCTTGACGGCAATATATATCTTAACCGCACGAAGGTAGGCCATCTCACTGACACCCTCCTGATTTATATCCCAATCGGCGCTGACTCGCCTTGCTTCCTCATCAGAAATCTGCTTTGCACGCTCGCCCGTTTCCTTCCAGCTGCGATATATAAGTTTGCAGCCAAAGGTCTCCTCCATCTTTTGCGTGCTCTCTTCTTCCCACCAGTAAAAGCGCTTAAAAATATTGGCCTGCATGCCTTCTCCGGGACTATCCTGAAACATCAGGAACTTTGCGCCATTAAGAGTACGCTTTACTGCAATTGCACGTAAAACCGCCTTTGCCATATCTATGCTATATGGTGAAAATACTGTGCAGCCCAAGTCACGCAAATAGGTGACAATCTCCCAATCCCACATCTCGACAGTGCCGAAACGCGATGTCAATACTACCATGGGAAGGCCATAGCCTGTCAGCTCATCATTGTGGCGAAAGGCAGCAAAAATGAGCTGCGGGAATAAAATTGCATCCGCATCCTGGATTGGATCTCCGACACAGACCTCAGGCAAAAATTCTGCAACATCGCCGTAGGACTCCTTCAGCCGTACCATCTGGTCTGCAAACTCCTGCCTTTCACGATCATTTGCTTCAGCAAAGTATAATGGAACAAGACGAACCTTCATAAAATTTCCCTCCATTTTCGAATTCATATGAATTGCTGCAATCAAGTCTGCTTAAAAGGTTATAACATGCTTAAGGCCCTTGGCTTGCCCGGCATTTTCAAAAGCCGTCAGGATATCCTTAATATAATAGCGATCGCTAATAATCTTTTCAACCTTCAACAAGCCCTGCGAAACAAACTCCATGGTCTTACGATACTGCCCGATGCTTGAACGGGTAGAGCCGGTCAGGTATAGCTCTCTGTAATGTACCAGGTTGGTATCTATAGGAACAGGCTGCTTGCTAGCGGGGATGCCGCCAAAGAAGTTGACTCTCCCGCCGTAGTTCATCAGCAGAAGCATCGCCGCCTGAACCTGTGGCACCGGGCAGGCCACGATTGCAATATCCAGTCCTCTCCCGCGCGTCCATTCCTTCACGAAGCCCGGTAAATCATCGCCGTGGTAGGTTTCAACAAAGGGCATTATCCTTTTGCAGTCCTCCAGCCTATCCTGCTGTAAATCATTCATCAGCACAGCAGCGCCTGCCATATGAAGAAGCATGGCATGGCTTATGCCTATTGGACCTGCGCCAACTATAAGAGCATATTCACCGGGCTTTACAAAGCACTTGGTAAAGCCATTGTATGCACAGGAAAGAGGCTCAATCACGGCTGCTTCGGCGGGTGAAATCCCTTCAGGCAGCAACATCAGATTGCCGTTGCGAATGGCATCAGCCGGGATTCGTACATATTCAGCAAATGCACCATCCATGTTGATGCCGAATGCTCGATAATTCTCACATAAATGGCCATTTCCTGCTACACAGCGATCGCAAATACCGCAGCCGATGTTGGGTTGCAATGACACCTGCATCCCCTCTTTATAAAAAGACACATTTTTCCCAACCCTGGTAACCCTACCGGCAAACTCGTGTCCCAATGTCAGCGGATGTGCTTCGTCCACACCCTTGTAGCCATTTTGCCACATCCTGATATCCGTTCCGCATATAGCGGCAGCCGTTGTTTTTAGCAGCAGCTCGTCATCATTGATTGAAGGTATGTCTGTTTCTACCAGTCTAATGTCATTTGGTCCGTAAAGTCTTAAGCTCAGCATTATATTACCTCCCAATCCCTAAAGCCTCACAATACTTTTGCTTGAAATTGATAGATTACCGGCCTCCACTATCCTTACCGCCTGTTTGCCGTCAATACCGGTCACAAGAGGCTCGGTGTCATTTAGCACAGCTTGCGCAAATGCTATATCCTCCGCCAGATAGGCATCGGCGAACAGGGTCCTCCAGCTATCAATAAATGGTGTTGTTGTGCCATT
>JAAYBT010000219.1 GCA_012730015.1 Clostridiaceae bacterium | reverse complement strand
TTTCTTCAAGCGTACAGTGTTCAGAAAGCAAGCCCTGTCACTGTTGTTTGGATTGATTCTCATACTTTTGCCTAATATGGTTTACGTTCTGGGTATTATTCCGTCCTATCAATTTGATATTACGCCGTTCTTTTTTGGCCCTGCAGGGATTATTACCGCATGGGGAATCTTTCGCTACAGGCTCTTTGATGCCGTGCCGATAGCATGGGCCGCTGTTGTAAGAAACATGGATTCAGGCCTGTTGGTTTTGGACATGCAGGACAGAGTTCTCGATATCAATCCGGCTTTCGAGAAAATAATTAACCGTAAAGCCAATGAAATCACTGCAAAGCAGGTTAGCCAAGTCTGCGCGGATATACCCTTGCTGGTAGATGCATGCATAGATAAAAGCATTGAAAAGGTAGAATTTTTCGCTAATGTAGCGGACACGACCAGATTATATGAGGCCTCCTTCTCTCAGATTCATGGTAAAAAGGGAGAAGCAATCGGAAGGACCGTCATTGCTAACGACATAACTGAAAAAACACAACAGCAGCGTGACCTTCTGGAACAGCAATGGAAGCTTGCCGTTGGTGAAGAGCGGGAGCGAATGGCCAGAGACCTGCATGACAATCTGGGGCAAATCATGGGGTTTATTAATATGCAGGCTCAGGGCATACGGCAGGAGCTGAAGAATGAAGGGATAGACACTGTGTCCGATAGCATTGATAAGCTGGTAGATGTAACGCAGTCGGCTCATTCTGACCTGAGGGAATATATTCGAAGCATAAGAAATCAGGCAACTGCCGGAATAGATTTAGTAACTGCACTAAACATGAGCATCCGCCACTTTAAAGAGCAGACAGGCTTGAACGTAAAGCTTGATGTGACCGGGGTAGACGCATGCGATGATATGAAGCCGAATTTGAGGATTAACATACTGAGCATTGTCAAAGAGGCCTTGAATAACATTACAAAGCATGCTGAGGCGAGAAATGTAAGAGTTGTGCTGAGATTATCAGCGGAAAAGATTTATGCGCTTATTGAGGATGATGGAAAAGGCTTTGATGCTGCCGTAATCAGCAGCGAGAATAGCAAAAACAGCAAAAACAAAGAAGACAGAGAAAATGGCGAAGACAAAGAAAACGGCGAAGACAAGACGAAGTTCGGACTTGATATTATGAGAGAGCGGGCGGCAGAAATTGGCGGCAAGCTTAGCATAGATTCGATACCGGGAACAGGAACCTGGGTCATATTGCAAATCCCAGCTTGAATATATACCCCAGTCATGGATTTTTGAGTGTTTGGCGGCAACTATTAATGGGCTTTGACTTTTCAACTAATGGGAAGGATTTTATGGTAAAAAGGGTGCCATTATAGAATTATTTTACCCATTTGTTGAAAAACCTAGAATTAATTTGGATAGTATTTAAATTTCAGGGACACTTGTGATAATATATAGGGGTAGGCTTCAATCGTTCTGGCTGGAGTGAGGCGGATTAACTGAGAATGGGTAAAAGTGATTGACACAGCTGAACTGACAGAGCCAGATTGGCAGAATGAATTGGCAAAAGGAATCGAAAAGAGTAATTGACAGAAGAAATTGGGCAAGCAGAATTGTAGATTAAATGAAAAGGGGAGACTATTATGTCATTTTTGAAGGAATTCAAGGAGTTTGCAGTAAAGGGCAATGTAATTGATCTGGCGGTCGGCGTAATAATAGGCGGTGCATTTGGGAAAATCGTAACCTCGCTGGTAAATGATGTCGTTATGCCTTTGATTTCTCTTATTACGGGCGGGAATGCTTTTTCGA